>CANCAR010000232.1 GCA_947374125.1 Hyphomicrobiales bacterium
TCGCCGCCCATGGTTTCGACCTGAACCGAGTATTGCAGCAATTCGGTCCGAACCCGCTCTGGCTTAGCATCGGGCTTATCGATCTTGTTGATCGCGACAATCATCGGCACTTTGGCGGCCTTGGCGTGGTTAATCGCCTCAACCGTCTGCGGCATGACACCATCGTCGGCCGCCACGACCAACACGACAATATCCGTTACTTTCGCACCGCGTGCACGCATTTGGGTAAACGCGGCGTGGCCCGGGGTATCAATAAACGTGATCTTCGCGCCATTCGGCGCCACAACCTGATACGCACCAATATGCTGCGTGATACCGCCGGCTTCACCGCCAGCCACATTCGCTTTACGAATGGCATCCAGCAGCGAGGTTTTGCCGTGGTCGACGTGACCCATGATGGTCACAACCGGTGGCCGGGAAACCAAATGGCTATCGGTGTCAGGCGTATCGAAGAGGCCTTCTTCAACGTCCGATTCCGCCACGCGCTTAACGGTGTGGCCGAACTCTTCCGCCACAAGCTGGGCGGTATCGGCGTCGATCACATCCGTGATCTTCACCATCTGGCCCTGCTTCATCAGGAAGCGAATAACGTCAACGGCGCGTTCGGCCATACGGTTAGCGAGTTCCTGAATGGCAATCGCCTCAGGGACAACGACTTCGCGCGAAATCTTTTCCTTCGCCTCGGCCTGCTGATGACCCTTGAGGCGCTGAACCCTGCGCTTGAACGCTGCGAGCGAGCGGACGCGCTCTTCATCATCGCCACCCGTTGCGCTTGTAACCGTCAAACGGCCACGGCGTTTATCATCGACGCGGGGCGCAGGCTTGGCTGGCACGGGAACCCGCACAGGAACACCACTGCCGCTCCGGCGAATGGTCGTCTTGCGCTCTTCTTCGTCCGCTTCGAGCATCGCAGCACCGGTACGGCGCGGCGGAATAACAACGCGCTCAGAAACAGGCGCTTTTTCGCCCTCGCCTTCGCCTAAACGACGACGCGCTTCGCTCTCCGATTTCTTTTTGACTTCATCATCAAACCGGCGGCGTTCTTCTTCCTCGCGCTTGCGGGCGTCGGCCGCATCGCGTTCAATCTTCTCAGCGGCTTCGCGTTCGCCGCGGATTTTCGCATCCACATCGGCCTGACGACGCTCAATTTCTTCGCGCTTCCGGGCTTCGATAAGTGCCATCGAGCGCGCATCGCGCTCGTCTTCCGTCAATGTGCGCAAAACGACGCCGGATGGACGGGACGAAGGCGGAGGAGCAGCTGGACGGGGTGGAGGTGGTGGAGGGGCAGCGGCAACAACCGTCGGCTGAACGACAGGCTTGATGACGACGGGCACGGGTTCACTGACGGCAGGCGTTTCCCCCGGGCCGACAATGCGCCGCTTCACCTTTTCAACAACAACTGCCTTGGTGCGGCCATGCGAAAAACTTTGACGCACAACCCCCTGCTCCACCGGACGCTTTAGGCTAAGCGTCTTGGTTTGGGACATATGCAGCGTCTTGTCGCCTGTTGAGTTCTTATCGTTCATTCAGTCCATATCCTGCGGCCGAGCCGCTTCAATCCGGTTGATCAACCTATAGGTCAGAACCGAGAGCTGCGCCATCCACCGCTCTGTAGGCTCCGAGAAATTCCATTCTCACCAGGCACGCCAAAGCTGCGGACCCGCCGAGAAGCGCTGCATGTATCACATGTGACCGCCCTAATGCCAAACCCAAATCGTCGGATGGCATAAGAGCGATGATTTTTATTTGGCCGGAACCTGCTTCGTGAGCCCGTCTTACGAGTTGGCCGACCTTTCTTACGCCGTCTTCAGCTGCATCTGAGGCATGAAGCACGGCCAAAACACCCCCGCGACCCAAAGCCTCTTCAACTTTACTAAATCCCGCAACCACCTGCCCCGCTTTATTGGCGAGGCTGAAGGATTCCCTTGCCGAACGCACAAGTAGCACCTCGACATCAGCGGCTAAACTTGGCGGCGTCTGGACTTCCGTCTTAAACGCCCGCGCAAAGGCCTTTTTCTTAACCGCCGCTTCAACGATTGTCCGGTTTGGTGTCAGCCAAACACCTCGACCGGGCAATTTTCGCTTCAAATCCGCGACGACCACCCCGTCGGGTGAGCGCACAAACCGAAGCATGGATTCAGGAGATGCCCGATGCCGCGTAACGATACAGGTCCGCTCCGACCCTGTTTCGTCCTCTTCGCTCGCGGGGGGCATACCCTTGATCCTTTGATCCGCTCCCTTACGCTTCTACCGCCTCGACTTCGGCAACCGGTGCCTCAATCCAGCCGGCCAGCACGCGGGCATCCATAATAATCGCTTCGGCATCGTCGCGCGAGAGTTCAAAGCCTTCGAGATAACCCGCATTGCGAATCGTTTCGGTGCCTTTACGCTCCGTCCAGCCCAAAAGATCGTCGGTTGCGCAGCCAGCGAGATCTTCGACGGTTTTAACGTCGTTTTCGCCAAGCTTAACGAGCATAGCAAGCGTAACCCCGGCTACCGATTTCAATTCATCGGCAACACCAAGCGCCAAGCGGGCATTATCGAGTTCGGCTTCTTTCGCTGCGAGGAAGTTCGTCGCACGGGTCTGAATCTCGACCGCCGTTTCATCGTCAAAGCCCTCAATCGAGGCCAGTTCGGCGAGATCAACATAGGTCAATTCTTCAACCGAACGGAAGCCTTCGGAGGCGAGCAATTGACCAACCACCTCGTCGACATCAAGCGCTTCCATGAAGATTGCGGTGCGTTCAACGAATTCCTTCTGACGGCGCTCGGATTCTTCCGCTTCCGTCAAAATATCGATATCCCAACCCGTCAATTGCGAGGCAAGACGCACATTTTGACCACGACGGCCAATGGCCAGCGAGAGCTGATCATCCGGCACGACGACTTCGATGCGCTCGGACTCTTCATCCAAAACGACCTTCGCGACTTCGGCTGGTTGCAACGCGTTGACGATAAAGGTCGCAACATCGGGCGACCAAGGAATGATATCGATCTTCTCACCTTGCAATTCGCCAACCACGGCCTGAACGCGCGAGCCGCGCATACCGACGCAGGCGCCCACCGGATCAATCGAGGAATCGCGCGAGATAACGGCAATCTTGGCGCGGGAGCCAGGGTCACGCGCCACGGCTTTCACTGTGATGATGCCATCATAAATTTCTGGCACTTCCTGAGCAAAGAGCTTCGCCATGAATTGCGGATGGGTGCGCGACAAGAAAATCTGCGGGCCGCGCGGCTCGCGGCGCACGTCAAACACATAGGCGCGGACGCGATCACCGGGGCGGAAGGTCTCGCGCGGAATCAACTCGTCGCGGCGGATAATGCCTTCGCTGCGGCCTAGATCGACGATGACATTGCCATATTCGGCGCGCTTGACGAGGCCGTTGATGATTTCACCAATACGATCCTTGTATTCGTCAAATTGGCGGTCACGCTCCGCGTCACGGACCTTTTGCACAATAACCTGTTTGGCGGATTGCGCAGCGATTCGACCTAAATCGAAAGGCGGCAGCTTATCGGCGATCACGTCACCCACTTGGGCGGCGGGATTAGAGCGCTTGGCGTCCTCGAGAGAAATTTCAGTCGCCGAATTATCGACCAAGTCGACCACTTGGAGATGCCGCCAGAGGCGTAATTCACCGGTTTTAGGGTCAATCTCCGCTTTTACGTTGGTTTCGATGCCGTAGCGCGAACGGGCCGCTTTCGCATAGGCCTCTTCCATCGATGCCAACACGATCTGGCGGTCGATCAGCTTTTCACGGGCGACGGCGTCGGCGATCTGAAGCAGCTCTAAACGGTTCGCGCTGATGGCCATGGCAGATTACTCCTTCGGTAGATTTATCAAGGCCGCGTTCTGCGGTCCTTGCCG
>CANCAR010000233.1 GCA_947374125.1 Hyphomicrobiales bacterium
AGCCGCGCGCAACGCCGCTTCAAGCGCGGAGCGCGACTCTTCCAACGCTAGGATCGCTCCTTCAAGCGCCTTAACGCTGGGGCCTAACAGATCGTCCGCATCCCCGCTGCGCCGCGCTAACCGACGCTGAACGGACGACAAAGTCGGAATAGGCGAGGCCTGCCCACCCACGGCCTCCAGCGCATCATTAATATCGGAAGTTACCTTTTCCGCCTGCATCATATGCTGACGACGCGCCGCCAATGCCTCTTCTTCACCCGGTTCAGGGCGAAGCACAGAAAGCTCCTCCACCGCGTGGCGCAAAAAATCGGCTTCCTTCCGCGCGGTTTCAACCCGAACACGATGCGCTGAGAGCGCATCTCGTGCGGATTTATGCGCCGTATAGGCGATGCGAACGGCTGTTAACTCCGCGTCGGCGCCAGAAAAGAGATCCAAGATGGTCCGGTGCGTTGCAGGGTCCGCCAAAGCACGGTCATCATGCTGGCCGTGGATTTCCACAAGACTTGCACCAATCGCCTTCAACGCCTGTACGCTGACGGCCTGATCATTGATAAGCGCCCGCGTCCGCCCATCCGCCATCTGAATGCGGCGCAAAATCACGTCGCCTTCATTAGCAATATCGTACTCCCGCAAGAGATGATGAACCGGGTGATCGGGCGCAGGTTGGAAAACCGCCGTCACCTGCCCTTGCGCCTCACCGTGGCGGACCAAGGATCCATCCCCGCGTGCACCGAGGGCTAAGGCAAACGCATCGAGTAGGATCGATTTACCCGCGCCCGTTTCGCCCGTCAAAACGCTCAAGCCCGTCTCAAAGGACAGGTCTAACCGATCAATCAGCACGATATCGCGAATGGCGAGGTTAGTCAGCATGGCCTATGTCTAACCGTCCGCCCCGTTACCATTACCCATCAATAAATCTTAACTGATTTGAACGCTTTGGAAATCCAGGATTCCTCATTCGCTTTTGGCGCAGTACCCTTGGTCTCAAGCAACGTATAGGTATCCTTATACCACTGGCTGTCTGGAAAATTGTGGCCCAAAATGGAAGCCGCCGTCTCCGCCTCGTTCACAATCCCGAGCGCCAAATAGGCTTCCGTCAGGCGGGCCAGCGCTTCTTCGATCTGGTTGGTCGTCTGATATTGTGAAACAACAACACGGAAGCGGTTAATCGCAGCGGTATAATTGCGCTTGGTCAGATAAAACCGACCAACTTCCATCTCGCGTCCCGCCAATTGATCGCGCAAGACGCCGATTTTGTACCTCGCATCGGTTGAATAATCAGACTTGGGCCAACGCTGCACAACCTCGATAAAGGCAACAATCGCTTTCTCGGCCCGTTCCTGATCACGCGAAACGTCAAGGACGGCGTTGTAATAGGAATTCGCAATCAAATAGGCCGCATAGGCCGCATCCGGATCCGCCGGATAAAGCTGCAAATACCGCTTTCCGGAGGAAGCAGCTTCCTCGAATTCTTTCGTCGTATAGTGGGCAAAGGTTTCCATCAACAACGCCTTCTTCGACCATTGCGAATAAGGGTAGATCTTGTTGATGTCTTTGAACGCTTTGGTTGCCTTGTCATATTCGCGGTTATCAATCGCGGCCAGACCATCGTTATAGAGCTTTTCGGCCGGAATATCCGGCTTAACCTCGGGCTTATAGACCTCACCCTTATCGAACGGGTTGAGGCTATCGCAAGCCGCCACCGGCAACAGGGCCAAGGCAACGAGCACCGGACCGATGGTCCGAATTCGGGATTTAAAAAAGCGTGATGGCGATAAGGTCATGGAACTGGGCAATCCTCTTGCAATCGACACAATCCCGGCCGCAACCGGTCAAATATATTTGATTGAGGTTCATAAACCAAACGCTAACGTACCGCCACTGCGCAGTCGTTTTTGAACGAAAAAAAGAAAAAATTCGTTCAGTTGGCCTCAGGGGCAAACGCAAGCGCTGCCGCGCGTGGCCGAGCATCCGTCATAGCCGCACCGCTAACACGCTCTTCGACGATCTCAAACGCCGTCCGATCAGCAAAAAGCGAATGCAGCACCGAGACATTCATGCGATGCCCACCGCAAAAAGAGCGAAAATGCCCAATAATCGGATAACCCGCCAGCGACAAATCACCAACAGCATCAAGCATTTTGTGGCGAATGAACTCGTCACGATACCGCAAGCCTTCCGGATTCATAATCGCATCGCCATCAATGGCGACCGTATTGTCGAGCGACGCACCAAGCGCAAAACCCGCCTGGCGGAGCATATCGACATCCTTCAAAAAGCCGAACGTGCGGGCATGCTGCAATTCATCGCGAAAGCTGCCGGGCGTCAGATCCAGCGACTTCTTCTGTCGGCCAATCAACGCCGTCTTAAAATCAATCTCAACCGTCATGCGGAAGCCACGGGCAAACGGCAAAAGCTCGGAATATTTTTCGCTATGCTCAACGCGAACGGGCTTTAATATCTTCACAAAGCGACGTGCTGCATCTTGGCGAACCAAACCGACCCGATCAAACACCGCGATAAAAGGTGCCGAACTGCCATCCATGATCGGTACTTCGGGTCCATCAATCTCGATCAAGAGATTATCGATACCAGAGGCGTAAAGTGCCGCCATCAAATGCTCGATGGTTGAAACCGAGCCGGACTGCGTATCACCAATAATCGTGCAGAGTTCCGATGCCGTTACCGCATCATGCCGGGCATAAATCAGTCGTTCCCGCCCACCCGCAAGCCCCTTGCGCAAAAACTGAATACCGTGATGGGCAGAAGCAGGGTGAAAAACTATTGTCACCGGCTGGTCGGAATGAACCCCGCGCCCGGATATCTCGGCCCTGTTGGCCAGTGTTGTTTGCTTAGATCCTGCCATTTCGCCTTCAGCCAGATTGTTTTGCCGCGCTACGCCAGAACCGATACGCACTTTATGAGCATGTCTTACCCCTCAGAACACCAAGCTTCAAATCACGGTTTCTTACCGTTTGTTACAAATCAATCAGTGTCTTTAAAAATTAAAAAAAAGGTTATATTCCAAAAACTTGGCCCGAACCTTTCGGGTCCGGGCCAACAATAAATTGCAACAGATAAGTCCTACCCGTTTTAGTTGGACTGGCGCCTCAAAAAGGCTGGAATTTCCATCTGGTCATCCTCAAACATCCGTGGCTGGCTGGAAGGCGCTTGCTGGGTATGTTGAGCCACAGGTTGAAAGCGAGGCTGTTCCTGCTGAACGGATGGGGCCTGTGCATAAGCAACAGGTTCCATGGCGACCTGGCGAGGAACCTGAGGCATTTCACCGGCTTCCGGACGGCGACCAAACCCTGCCGTGGTCAGGCGTTCCATCAACGACTTCTTTTGCCGTTCCATCGGTGCAACGGGCGAACCAGCATTCAGGCTGGCATCAATCGTACGCTGTGCGATAGGTGGCAATTCGTCGATGCTTGGCATGCGAACCTGACGCACAGGGCGCTCTGATTCGGGTGGCAAGAAACCCTGCTGCACGGCGTGATCATCGTAACCGGCTTCAACGCGAGGGGCTGCGACTGGAACAGGCTGCGGCATCACCGGACGAGGTGCAGATTGGCGAATGGCGATATCGGGTGCCACTTGGATGCTGCGCGGTTGGAAACCTTGCATAACGGGAGCAGGCTGAGGAGCCTCGGCAACGGGAGCAGGAGCCTCAGCGGCCGGCCGAGCGAATGCCGTGCCGATTTCGGTACGAATCCGGTCGGCCATATCGCGGATACGCGGATCAACCGCCAAAGTCTGCGAGCGGGCCTCTTCGTTCTGCCGCATCATTTCGGCGTGGTCGATACCGGTGGC
>CANCAR010000234.1 GCA_947374125.1 Hyphomicrobiales bacterium
TACGCGCTATTGGATACGCAATTCCTGACACCCCATCTTGCAAGCTTGGGGGGCCTTGAAATTCCACGTAGCGTCTATCAGAGCAAACTGTATCCGGCCGTTTTACAGCGTGGAAATTTCGCCGCACTCGATGCAGCAACGCATGCAAGGGGTCGCGATATCCTCGAGATTCTTATCAGATCAAGGCGGAAAGACTAGCCTCTCAAGACTTTTTCTTCGCCGCTGGCTTAGCAGGGGGCGTTTGCAAGGGCAGAGGGGCGGGTGCTTGAACCGGAGCCGTCGTGTTGAGCTCTGGCGTCACTACGGTTCCGCCTTTGCAACCGATCAGCCAAACATCGTAAATTGGGTGTTCAACACCATGCAATCCGGGACTCGACGCAAAAATCCAGCCTCCAAAGAGCCGCTTCGTTTGTCCTGCCGCGGTAATCTCATCGACTTCTACAAAGGCAGTTGTATTTTGCTGCTGCGTGATTGGCCGCGTGAAACAAACCCGAGGCGTGACCAAAAACGCACCAAACTCGACGGTCTCGTCAATCGCCGCCTCAAACGAAATGATCCTGCCCGTAATCTTGTCGAGGCCTGAAAAAATAGCGATTGGATTACTGATCTTATCGGCAAAAGCCATTTCGGGAACAACCATGCCAAGCGCAACGAAGTATAGCGCTAATACCCAACGAATCATGATCATCCTGCTGACGTGCCGATAAATGAAACTATGCCTGCCTAAAGGCGGCATCAACGGAACGCTGACCCTTAACCAAAGCCCGATCAAACTACCATGCTAACTGGGGCATATGAAAGGGTTAACGGCCTTTTTTATTCACCTTCCGCACTGCGCTTGGTTCGGTTTTCACCTTTTTTGGAGTGAGCTCTGAACGTGTAAGCACATCAATGCGACGTATCAAATCCGCACGTTTATTCTTAAAGAGCCGAATATCGCGTAGGCGCCCCAAAATTTCATGCCCAAAACCTTCTTTCCGCTCAAAGAAAACCAAATCCGTTTCCGCATCGGCCAAAGCCTTCGCATTCTCTTCCATTTCTTTGAGTAGCCCCTCAAGCAGAGGAACGATTTGCGCAACTTTATTCCATTCCATCAACAGCGCATCATATTGGTCTTGCACATCCTTGCTGTCCGATACGACGGTCCGAACCCGGAGCGATAACGCCGCGAGTTTTTCGGCTATTTCACCATATGATGTAGAAATGAGAGGTAATGTGCCCCGGGATATCGCATCAAGATTCGGTGTTACACGCGCAGCAATGTCCGCCGCGACCAGTGCCATTGGTTCCGACCAATCCTCTGAAATTCTTTGCCGATACAAGGTGGCTGTTGGATACCAAATGCTATCGGTTTCTCGAGCAAGCCAGCGCCAATCCGGATCTTTGCGCAAAAGAATATGTACTGGACGTCCCAAGGCACCAGCGACATGAGCGACCGCTGTATCTGCTGTTACGATCAGATCAAGCGACATCATAATCGCTGCTGTATCAAGAAAGGCCTGTCCTCCCGCATCAAGATCATCGCCAAAATTGTGCAGGGAACGACTAAAGGAAACGTCGTTGATCTCACTTGCGCCGTAGCCCTTTTGCAGACTGAAAAGCCGAACGCCCGGAATATCCGCCAACGGCGCAAACGCCTCCAATGGCAAAGAACGGCCTTTTTCAGCTGGCGAAACGGGGTTTCCGGCCCAGCAAATTCCAACATTAAAGCTTTTAGACGGAATTTTACGCGCCCAGTTTTTAACGCGAACCGGATCAGCCGAAATGTAAGGGATACCGTCACCGTAGCTCGCGGGATCAAGACCGAGCGCTCTCGGAATATGCAGCAACGGCGTCCAACCCGACGCACCGCCAACGCTACCCGGCCTGCTGCCCTGTAATAGATTGATCGGCACATTCATCGTTCGGATCAGATCGAACAATACATCGTGGGTCACAAAATCGATTTGCACGCCGCGCTCCACCAAAGGGCGAAGAAACCGAATGAATTGCACGGTATCACCAAGACCTTGTTCGTCCATGACCAACAATTTTTTCGGCGGCTCGCCGCCCCGCCAGCGCGGTAATTCGCGGGTTTCGCCATTTGCTGACCGAATCATCACGCTTGGCTGCACGGGCATCAACTTGAAGCGAATATCGAAGGCATCCCAAGCCTCATTCCATTGCTCCCTGCGGAACCATGAAAGCGCAAGGCGTGCGGCAGCATCTGAATGATCTGGATCAATCGAGCGAATAAACCGAAGCAAAATAATCGCCTCGGTCAAGCGACCCTTGGCAACTTCATGTTCAGCCAATGCAAATAGATGTGAAATTTCTGTCGCGTTAGGCGTACGTATCATGTCTTTATCGCCACCGTGAGAATTTGAACCCGAAAACATACAAAAAAGCCCCCAATTGCCGAAGACTTCTACGCTTACACTGGAACTCTCACAAACAATTGAAAACAACTCGTCAAATTAACGATAAATATTTAATACAATACTAACCTTACGATAGATTTATTTACCAGGAGCCCAAGGGGTATAATCACCCGTTACTTTAGGACGGTGTCCCGCTTTTAGGATAGACCCCTGAGGACGCCAAGCATCCACGGTCCCGGTCGCATTGACCTTATGCGGCAATTCCCACTCACGCGCCGTGTAGTTTTCGTCCGACGGCAACGCATCAAGCTTATGATGCATCCATCCGTACCAGCCTGAAGGCAATCGGGACGGCTCAGCCTCTCCCTTATAAACAACCCAGCGACGGACAATGCCAAGTGCCGGATCCTTTACGCCGCCTTTCGTTTGGTAATAGCGGTTGCCGGCATCATCCTGCCCCACGAGCTCACCCTTGCGCCACGTATGGAACAAGGTGCCGACGGTTGCCCCGTTCCACCAGGTAAAAATCAGCAGGAGAAAGTTTTTCATAGCCGCAAGAGTCCAAAATCGGGTGCAAAATTCGACCGGACTATGGCGAGATGCGGTTCATTTGTCCAGTGTACGATAGTACTCTACCCCTAAAGGCGATCCCAAAAGCCCAAAGGACTAGCTTTGCCGTTAACCCTTGCAATGCTAAAGAAGCGGCGGATTGAAAAAGAATGGGCACGCTACCGCTTTGCGGTACAGCTGTCCGACAGAAATTGAAGGATAGGACGATGGCGAAAATCAAGGTCGCAAATCCAGTGGTTGAGCTCGACGGTGACGAAATGACCCGGATTATCTGGCACTATATCCGCGACAAACTCATTCACCCCTATCTCGATATCAATCTCGATTATTATGATCTCTCGGTTGAACACCGCGATGCGACCAATGATCAAGTCACGATTGATTCGGCCCATGCGATCAAGAAACACGGCGTCGGTGTAAAATGCGCCACCATCACGCCGGATGAAGCCCGCGTGAAGGAATTTAATCTTAAGGAAATGTGGAAGTCGCCCAACGGCACGATCCGCAACATCTTGGGCGGCGTGATCTTCCGCGAGCCGATCATCTGCAAAAACGTGCCCCGTCTGGTGCCACATTGGACGCAACCCATTATCGTCGGTCGTCATGCCTTTGGTGATCAATACCGTGCCACCGATTTCAAAGTGCCCGGCAAAGGCCGCCTCACGATTAAATTCGAAGGGGATGATGGCACCGTTATTGAGAAAGAAGTGTTTAAATTCCCGAGCGCCGGTGTGGCCATGTCGATGTATAACCTCGACGATTCCATCCGAGATTTTGCCCGCGCCTCGCTCAATTACGGCATTCAGCGCAAATATCCGGTCTATCTCTCGACCAAGAATACGATTCTCAAAGCCTATGACGGACGCTTCAAAGATA
>CANCAR010000235.1 GCA_947374125.1 Hyphomicrobiales bacterium
ACCAGCGAAATTCAACGCCACATCATTTCGCGCGCCATGCTGCGTCCGCGCGGCGCATAAACATATAAAACCGGAGAACGAACATGGCCTATGCCAAAATAAAGCAACGTCTTGCGGATGGCGACATTATCGTTCTCGATGGTGCCACCGGCACGGAGCTTGAACGCCGCGGTGCGCCGATGGATCCTGCCGCATGGTGCGGCCCTGCGACGCTTGAAAACGATCATATTCTGACCGCCATCCATTCAGATTATATCCGCGCGGGATCCGATATCGTCACCGCCAACACCTATGCCGCCTCCCGTTTGATGCTGAAAGATGCGGGCCTCGCTGAGCGCTCCGAGGAAATCATTGAGCGTGCAGTTGACGCTGCGTTGCGCGCTCGCCATGAAACCGGTGCGAAAGATGTCGTTGTGGCCGGATCGCTCTCGCATATGGTGCCGATGTCGGCGGGGACGGCTGTCATTGATCCCGCCAAGATTCCGTCAACCACGGAGATCAGCGACGCGTTCCACGCCCTCGCCCACACGGCTAAAAAGGCAGGTGCAGAGCTTATCATGCTTGAAATGATGTATGAGCCGCAGCGCGTTAAACTTGCGGTTGATGCTGCTGTCTCCACGGGATTACCTGTGTTTTTTGGCATGAGTGCGAGGCGGGGCAAAGACGGTAAAGTGGTGAGCTTCCATCATTTCGAGGATTTGCCCGTCAGTGACATTGCGTCTCTTATTGCTCCAACTGGAATTGATGCAGCGGGCTTAATGCATACGGGTTCTGAGATCATTGGTACGGCTTTGGAAGAATTAAAGCAGCATTTCAAAGGCCCCCTAATGGTCTATCCAGACTCAGGTTATTTCGAAATGCCAGGTTGGCGTTTTGTCGATATTATTCCACCGCAGGAATATGGCGTGTTTGCCCGCCAATGGTTGGCCGCGGGCGTTCAAATGCTCGGCGGATGTTGTGGCTTAGGTTTGCCCCATATTGAGGAAGCGGTTCGGGCTGCGGAAGAGTTTAGAAAGAGCAAATAATTTATGCCGCATTCAATGCACGTTCAACCGCATCAGGCTCCCGCTCAATCACCGTTAAATAAGCCCGCGCAGATGTATCAGGTCGTGAGCGTCCTTGTTCCCAATCTCTGAGCGTAGCAAGCGGAAAACCAAACAAATCGGAAAATTGACCTTGTGTCATTTTCAATTTCTGTCGGATCAATTTGACATCAATATCAAGGGGAACAACAAATTTAAATCGCTGTGGCTCAATCTCACCCTTTGCAATAGCAATAGCCTCATGCGCTGATTCAATCAATCTTTTACCCAATGACGGCATCGCACTTACTCCAGATCGGTGATACGTTTACTTGTAATGTTTTGGCGAACCCCTTGGCGATATTCGTCAGCAAAACGACCCAATATATCCCGCAACACATTTCGATCAGACTGTGAAATGTCCGACCGCTCTCCCTTATCGATGAGAGCCAATACAAGGATTGGCACATCATTCGCCGCAAAATACGAAATCACCCGGTAACCGCCTGATTTGCCCTTACCCTTACCAGAAATACGACGCTTCCGTGCACCACCCGTACCGGGGATTACGTCTCCGCCATGGGGATCACGAGCAACGCGCGCAGCTATGTTGGTTAAGCCCTCATCCGAAAGCCCTGCCCGCTTGGCGTCCGATAAAAAGGTCGGGGTCAAGAGAACCGTTTGCATACCGCGCTTATACTGGCTACCCGTATATATGTCAAGAATGATTTTTTGACTGCGGTTCCTTTGGAATCCCATACACCGAATAACGGTCATCCAGATGTTCCAACTCTAAGAAGTTGGCATCGCGGCCATAGGCTTTGTAGATTGGAAACGTTTTCATCACGCCAAGTGTGGCCGAGCTTTCGAGTGGCGTAAAAAAGCTCAGATCGCCATCGCGGAAATGGGGCTGCTGCATCCAATAATGGAGCTGTTCAGCGGTTAGCGCATAAAACCCAGCATGGGGATTGCGGGTTTGTTCAAAGGTTACGGGTTCCACGAAGGCCGATGCCTGTAAAAATGCCTCATCCGGCATCGCGTCAAGATAATGCTGAATGTGCTTTGGCAGCAATTCCCCGTCGATATAGGTTTTGACGGTCGGAATTTTGGCGTTCCATTCAACCCGGTTCGGCATGAGCAATCGACGCCAACCGAATTGGGCATTGAACCATTGAAGTTTATTGAAAAACAGCGCGTCATGCATGCGCAAATCGTCTTCGCAAAACACGAAATAGTCGAAGCGCGTGCGGTTGTCGGCCAAGAGATTTTGCACGGCAAAGCCCAATAATCGAGGATCGTTCACCTGTACTTGCACGATCGAGACCTGATGCGCTTTGCAAAATTCAGCATCCAAAACATGTTCATCGCCATAGACCATGACAACCAGTTGAACCTCAATATCCGGTCCGAGATGCGGCTCAAGTTTCAACGTGTTGATATTGAGCTTTGACGTTGCGCCGAACAAGCCACGATAGCCCAGAATAACGTCTTTGATCGCCTGCGCACGTTGTGCCTTGCGCGCGCCATCGGTGGAAGAATGCCGCGAATTGGGCTTCGGCTTGAAGTAATGCGGGATGGCGACCAGAATTTTCATGCCCTAGCGGTATCCAATGGCAGCCTTCAAAGTCAATCAGAGTTCCGTAGGGGTATGAGATTTATTCAATTGAGCGTTAATAACAAACACCCAATCGCTAAGCTGCAAATCCCACGTCCTTCCGCGCTATGATGAGTTTCATCTGCGCAAAATGCGCCGGTGCCCAGGCGGGATCGCATTCCCAGCCTTGCGCGGTTTTTTCGGCGACCGCATCGGAGAGAAGGTTCAGCTTTTGACCCGTTGAGTAGGCCAGCACCAGATTTTTGCACGCCCGTTCCAGATAATAGAGCGCGTCAAACGCCTCGGCCACCGTTGAGCCCGCCACGAGCACACCGTGATTGGCCATCATCAGAATGGATTTATTGCCGAGCGCGCGGACGAGGTGTTCGCCCTCTGCATCGTTATCCGCGAGGCCGCCATAGGACATGTCAAACGCCACGCGGTTGAAAAAGCGGGCGGTATTTTGATCAATAGGCTTGATCTCAGGATCAGCCAGCGAGGCGATGGCCGTTGCATAGGCAGAGTGTACGTGGAGAATGCACCGCGCATGCGGCAGGGCGCGATGAAGATGGCCATGAATGACCCAAGCGGTCGGGTCGGGCGCGTCAGGTCGGTCCATCGTTTTCGGGTCATTGGCGTCAATTAACAGCAGATTGCTCGCGGTTACATGATCGAAATGCGTCCATTTAGGATTCATCAGAAAGGTTTGGCCATCATCTGACACGGCAAGGCTAAAATGGTTGGCGATCGATTCATTCCAGCCAAAATGCGAAGCAAGGCGAAAGGCCGCTGCCAAATCGATCCGTAACTGTCTTTCATCTGCAGCCATGGTTTTGTCCCTCCCGATCAACGCTGTGTCGTGTAAAGCGCCATCATCGTCGCTTCGGACCAATCGCTTTTCAAGTCATAAGACGATAGTAACTACACATAAAGCGACATGATAACCGAGAATTGATCCCGATGACCCGCTCAGCCCTCGCCCGTTTGTTGGCTCCCAGCTCTATTGCTGTGATTGGTGGCCGCGAAGCCGCCGAAGTGATCCGCCAATGTGAACGGATCGGATTTGGAGGCGAGATCTGGCCGGTTAATCCGAAACGGCCAGAAATGGCCGGTCGAAAGACCTTCGCCACCCTTGCGGAGCTACCCGGTGTGCCCGATGGCGCGTTTATTGCGGTAC
>CANCAR010000236.1 GCA_947374125.1 Hyphomicrobiales bacterium
GTTATCGTCAATTGCCCTGCATTCATTTTGGACGGCGCGAATATGGTGAACAGCTATTGGTGGACGAACCTTCTTTTCGCCGACATCGGGAATGAAGGTTCGGGAGAACGGATTTTGACAGTCCAAGCCGTGTTCGGAGATGGTTAGATTGACGGCTGCTTTAACGGTTGAGATGACCCGTTTGATGGATATGGTCGTCATCCCTCGCGCAATAAGGTAATCTCTGAACTTGGCAGCATCCAGCCGTCTAAGTGCCATAATATCGGCATTACCGAGACAGTCTTTGGCATAAGCAATGTTTCGGTCCGTCGATGCGAAAAATAACTTGCTTTTACCTCGCCCTTTTAGCCGAACATAATTGTCGTGTGCGTCCGATAGACGAACCGTAGCCTGGGGTGCAGGCTGTAAAGAAGGGGCAGTTGTAACCGTCGGGATCGGTAGGGGCATCGTTACGAAGCCTAATGCTTCTAGACGTGCTGCATTCCAGGCCATGTCCAATTGAACGGAAAGACGATTAGCAGCGTTTAGCGCCTCAATTTCGTTCCGAGTATGCAGACAAAGGACCACTCGCACCCTTTGAAACCGTGCCTGGAGCGCTTTGGGAACACGTCGGACGTAATAATAAACACCGCGTTTGACGAACAGTCTTCGCGGAAAATGTTCTACCCTGTGTTCTACCTTGTGTTCTACCCGCGCCATTCCAACACCATAAGCCACGATTGAATTATCGTTAAATACCAGCGTGTTAGGACGGTTTTGAGGGGTGATTAATTGGCGCGCCCGGAACGATTCGAACGTCCGACCCTCAGATTCGTAGTCTGATGCTCTATCCAGCTGAGCTACGGGCGCCAGAGGCTTATAAGAAGTTCTTACAGCCACCGATGGAGGTGTCATTATCCTCTCGCGCGCCGGACTGCAACCCTTCCTTCGATTTTTATCCGGAAAACTCTTTGATGCGACTTTATTGGGCTATCCTTGAGACTCGAATTGACTTTCCCAGTGCCATCCGTCATTAACCGCGCTGACTTTGATCATCGCTCAGCTTTGACGGGGTGCTCCCGAGGTAAGATGCCTTGGAGATCGCGGCAAGGCGTTCGCCATAGGGCTCGTTCACGGTGCCTGGCGAAAGCTGTAAAACGACTGGAGAAGACCCGTGAAGCGGACTTATCAACCAAGCAAGCTTGTTCGCAAGCGCCGTCATGGCTATCGCGCACGCATGGCAACCAAGGGTGGCCGGAAGGTCATTGCAGCCCGCCGCGCCCGCGGTCGGAAGCGCCTGTCGGCGTGAGTTTAACGCTCCCGGCGGTGTCGCTATGCATCGGGGAGCTTATGTCAGGGGGCTTTTGGCGTGACGCGGCTTGAATCAGAGACAGCCGCTAAATCAGCCAAATGGCTCACCCATCGGCCTGAATTTCTAGCCGTTGCCAAGGGGCGTCGTCATCATGCGGCGCTTTTCACGATTCAAGCCTTGCCTCGGAAGGATGCCGTGGGTCCGGCGCGGTTCGGTTTGACGGTTACGGCCAAAACGGGCAATGCGGTTGAACGCAACCGGATCAAGCGGCGTCTGCGCGAGGTGATCCGTCACCGCGCGCTTCTTGTCGCAACGCCTGCCACTGATTATGTGCTTATCGGTCGTCGGGCTCTGCTCGATATACCGTTTGAAACCATTGCCACTGAACTGGCCGATGGATTTGCCCGTTTAAAACCCCGTTCGTCACCCTCTCCGAAGCCCTTACCGAGCAGCCATTAGACCATGCAGGACACGAAGAACCTCATTCTCGCCGTAGCCCTTTCCGTGGCAGTCCTTATTGGCTGGCAGTATTATTTTGGTATGCCGCTGCTTGAACCTAAGAAACAGGCTGATATCGTGTCGAAGCTGCCGGATGCCGCGCAGCAGTCGTCGCAAGGTTCTACCACGGCGGGTTCGCCTGCTTTGCCTTCCGGGCAGACCGCTTCGGGCACTTTCGCGACGCGCGAGGATGCGATAGTCGCAGGACCCCGTATTACGATTGATACGCCAAAGCTCAAGGGCTCGATTGCGCTGACGGGCGGCGACATTGATGACGTTTCGTTTAAGGCCTATCGCGAGACGGTTGATCCAAAATCCCCCAATATTGTGATTTTTTCGCCAGATCGGACGCCGCACGCTTATTTTGCGCGGTTTTTCTGGCTAGCGGCTCCGGGCACCAAAATCGATCTGCCCTCAACCGGCACGGTCTGGACGGCGGATGGAACAACGCTAACGGATACCAAGCCGGTTACGCTTTCATGGGATAATGGCCAGGGCTTTGTGTTCAAGCGACAAATCGCGGTGGATGATGATTACATGTTCACCATCACCGATACGGTTGAAGCGACCGGCGCGGCGCAGGCAAGCCTCATTCCCTATGGCGGCATTGAGCGCTTCAGCAAGCCAGTTGTTCAGGGCACCTACGTGCTGCATGAAGGCTTTGTTGGCGTGATGGGTGAGCAGGGCTTGGCTGAGATCACCTATGATAAGGCTGATAAGAGCGATCCGCTCGTTGGCGTCACCGGGAAAGGCGTTCAGTATAAGGCCTCCATTGGTGGGTTCGCGGGCATAACGGACAAATATTGGGCGGCGGCGCTCGTTCCTGATCAGACGGTACCCTACGATGCCGTATTCCGGAGCATTGACGGCCCCACCAAGATTTATCAAGTCGACATGACGCAGCCCGCGGTAGCGGTGGCAGCGGGCACGCCTGCTCAGTCGGTAAAGCGCCTGTTCGTGGGTGCCAAGGAAGTTAAAACCGTTGATGGCTATGCGACTTCGCTGGGCATTAAGCGGTTTGATTTGGTGATCGATTGGGGCTGGTTCTATTTTTTCACCAAGCCGCTCTTTAAGATGATGGAATTCTTCTTCCATTGGACCGGCAATTTTGGCTTCGCGATTTTGATCGTGACCGTGCTTGTGAAAGCCGCCTTCTTCCCGCTGGCCAGCAAGAGCTACGCGTCCATGGCGAAGATGAAGGCGGTTCAACCGCAAATGACGCTCATTCGCGAGCGCTTTGCCGATGATAAAGTCAAGCAGCAGCAAGAACTGATGGAGCTTTATAAGAAGGAAAAGATCAACCCGATCGCCGGTTGCTGGCCGATGCTGATCCAGATTCCGGTCTTTTTCTCACTCTATAAAGTGCTCTATGTGACCATTGAAATGCGGCATGCGCCGTTTATCGGCTGGATCCACGATCTCGCCGCACCGGATCCGACCTCGCTCTTCACCTTGTTCGGCTTGATCCCCTGGTCGCCGCCAAGCTTCTTGATGCTCGGCATTTGGCCGCTGATCATGGGTGTCACGATGTGGGTGCAGATGAAAATGAATCCCGCGCCGCCCGATCCTGTGCAGCAGGCCATGTTCTCCTGGATGCCTGTGATGTTCACCTTCATGCTCGGCTCATTCCCGGCTGGTTTGGTGATATATTGGTCTTGGAACAACACGCTATCGGTCGCGCAGCAATACTTTATCATGCGGCGGCACGGCGTGAAGGTCGAGCTCTGGGACAATTTGCGCCAAACCTTTGCCGGATTGAAACGCAAGATTTCCTGACTCGGTTCATTAAAGAAACACGCATGACTTCGGCTCCATCAGATGAACTTTTCGAGCGGGGCCGCAAGCTCTTCGCGGGGCCGTGCGAGTTCATTTGGGCAGCCGCTAAAATTGATGGTCTTCCGCCGATGGGACCCGTGGAGATTGCCTTTGCTGGTCGCTCCAATGTGGGGAAGTCCTCGCTGCTGAATGCGCTCACCGGG
>CANCAR010000237.1 GCA_947374125.1 Hyphomicrobiales bacterium
GGTCAGGTCCGCGATCAGCGTTTCGCCGTCCTCATCGAAAATCTGCGTGCCCTTGGGTACTTTCAGCAAGACATCATCGCCTTTGCCGCCCGCACGGTTTTTACCCATGCCATGGCCTCCGGGACGCGCCTTGAAATGCTGCTGATAGCGGTAATCGATCAGCGTGTTAAGGCCATCGACGCATTCAACAAACACATCTCCCCCTCGGCCGCCATCACCCCCATCGGGGCCGCCGAATTCGATGAATTTTTCGCGACGAAACGAGACGCTACCCGCGCCTCCATCGCCCGAGCGAATAAAGACTTTTGCTTGATCAAGAAACTTCATGCGCTCTCTTTACAGCAAATTGGCTGAAATGGGAGCGAGAAGTGAAGCGATGCTCAACGAGACTTGCGCTTGATGGTCAGCTCCACCTCGCCAACCTTGATAAAGTTGAGGAATAACACATCCGCCGTGTTGCGCACCGTCATATCGTCCACGCGGGCTAAGCGATCCTTAAAGTTTAGATCAAACCCGCCAACCTTAGCCACATAGGTCAAGAAAATCTCGTTATCGTAAACTTTAACCTCTGCGTCGCGCACGACATCTTCGCGCGTGCCAGTATAAGTGGTTTCATTCAGCTTCGTAAAAACCCATGTCTTTTGGTCTTTCTCACCGTCTGAGTAGACAAAATCTTCTTTAAGCGAGAGCGATACGCCGTTCCACTTTCCCTTCATCTGGACTTTCATATCGCGGGTTGCACCCGTCCAGCTATTGGTAAAGCGGCCTTCGGCAACGAGTTCACCCATAAAAAATTTTTCGAGAACAAACGGCTTATCGGACGCGGCAAAAGCGGGCATTGCTGCCGATCCAACAAGAACCATAAAGGCAGCGACGAAGGCAGCGAAAGGACGCATGGAAGGATCTCCTTAAAACAATGAACCAGACGGTTTACGATGCGGCAATCGCCGTGGACCAGTCGGTATCCGCCGAATGCCCTGACGGGTTACGCGCCAGCCAATTTGCACGCTCCAGCGCAAACCAATGCACCGGATGGCTTTCACCGCGCGCCGGCATGAAGGGCGTTGACTCATGCGAATAAAAAAAGCCGTTACGTTCCAGCACCCGCTTGGACGCCGGATTATTGGTTCTAACAGAGCCTATAACCTTATTTGCGGAGCTAAGGCCAAACCCCGTCTGGATCATCGCCGCGACCGCTTCACTCGCATAGCCGCGCCCCCAGAAAGGCACACCAATCCAATAGCCGATTTCCAGCTCGCCGTCCGCCTCTGTCGGATTAAGGAAGATCGCCCCCACCGCCTCATGGGGCCTCGAGTTCGGCGTAATCACCAAACCTACACCAGCGCCGTCACTATTGGCTTTCCGCGTCCGGAAAACGAAATTTTCAGCCTCGCTCGGCGGATAGGGATGCGGAATGCGGGCCGTCATCTTGGCCACGGCGTAGTCGGAAACATAGGTTGCAATCGCCGAGGCATCGGCCAGCTTCGGCCAACGCAGCCAAAGGCGCTGCGTCTCGATCCGATACACATCGTCCTGCGTGATGGCATGAAACATGGGGTTTCCTCCGGTCTTTTTTTGCTTGCCTCGCCTCAGGATTTGAAAATCCGGAAATGAAAAAAGCGGGGAATGTGATCACCACATTCCCCGCTTCGGTCCTCTCGGACGATACGGATCAACACTTACTTGAAAGGGTTAATCCGCCGGGGTGTTTACCAATCCGGCGGAACCTTTCGAGTATCGCCGTTTTATTCTGCTGCCAGTTTGGCGTGGACCGTTACATACATTCGGTCATTGGCCTTTTTCTGAAACTCGACCGTGCCGGTCGTTGTCGCAAACAAGGTATGGTCCTTGCCCATGCCGACATTGGCGCCCGGATGGACGCGCGTGCCGCGTTGGCGAACAATGATGTTGCCTGAGATAACGGCTTCGCCGCCAAACTTCTTCACGCCAAGGCGACGACCGTCTGAGTCGCGCCCGTTGCGGGATGAACCGCCTGCCTTTTTATGAGCCATTGTTCTGCTCCTAATCCTTGTAGCGGGTCGTTATGACCCAGATGTGTCAAACTCATCGTAAGAACGCTATCTGCTTAGCCTTATGCAGAAGCAGCAACGTCCTCAGCAGCGGCCTTAGCCTTTGGTGCCTTCTTGGCAGCCTTTGGCGCTTCACCCGATGCGTTGATCGAGGTAATGCGAACCACCGTCAAATCCTGACGATGACCCTTCTTCCGCTTAGAATTCTGGCGGCGGCGCTTGACGAAATGGATCGACTTCTTCGACCGCGTCTGCTCAACGATCTCGCCCGAAACCGTAGCGCCCACAACCGTCGGCGCGCCAATTTCGCTGCCGGAGTCGGAGGTGATCATCAACACTTCACCGAAGGACACGGCAGCACCTGCCTCACCCTCAAGCTTTTCAATCGTAATCTTGTCGTCAGCGGCAACTTTGTATTGCTTGCCGCCGGTCTTGATAACTGCGAACATCTTGTCCTCGTGTTCTAACGGCTCTGACCGCTTAAAAAGCGACCGGCCGTCTTTTTGGCAGTAGCCCCCGGCGACCGTCCCACCTGTCCCTCATGGACAGCCTTCGCGGCCTCAATGCACTCACGCGCGGAACCATAGGCCCCACGCGCGAGAAGGGGCGTTCCTACCTGTCAGGCATGCTTCTGTCAATCTCAGACACAAGAGAAGTTACACTTGGCCTTGTGAAACCTTGATCTCCGTGTTATCTCGCCCGCCGACCATGAGCATTATAGCTCATCCTACGGAGAGGTGGCAGAGTGGTCGAATGCACCGCACTCGAAATGCGGCATAGGGGCAACCCTATCGGGAGTTCGAATCTCCCCCTCTCCGCCAGCCTACGCCCTCTCGGGCTTCGGGGAGCAGGCCACAAAGTGGACTAACGCATAGATCCGCGTCTTTTCTACCAATTTACACTTCCCGTTTCGAATTTATTCGGCTAATTTTGCAGGATATATAGTTAATATATTGACACGGAGTTCTGAAATCATGTCGATTGCGCTCCGAGGTCTGACAAAGGTCCGTCAAATAGGAGTTCTACGGCTTGGATTGGCTGTGGCCGCCAGTGTGCGGAACCGGCTTCTGCACGCCATCTACCGGTTTGACCCATGGCATATGACGGGTACCTATTACGCCCGCCCGTATAAAGCCCATGCCGTTGCGCTGATCGACAGCCTTAAACCGGAAACGGTTGTCGAAATTGGCGTCGGCTTGGGCGACATTATTGGCCGCGTCACCTGCAAGCGCGGGGTCGGGATTGATCTAGATGCTCATGTGCTGAAGGCCGCTGCTTGGCTTTTGCCAGGCAACATTCATCTGAAAACCGCCGATTTTTCGCAAGCCCAAGATCTTGTCGCGGCATTAAGCGCCGAAGGCCTCGCCAAAATTGACGCCCTTGTGCTGATCAATTGGATCCATATGATCGATTTTCAGCAAATCACCCAAAGCATCGACGCCATTCGAAAAGTAATGCCCGTCCGCCATGTTATCATCGATGCGATTAAGCCGGGAATTGCAGGGTATCGCCACCACCATAGCGCGGCGGATATCGGCACGCTTGGCGATATTGTGCGGTCGGTTGAGGCCGACGAAGTGCGAACGCTGCATTTGGTTCGGGTGAGTGTAGCTTGAACCCGATATATCGCGAATAATGTGTTCAAATGGAGCCTTAACCGCCACCCGCCCATTCCTGATAGGCCACCAGCATGGAATCGGTTTTGAGGTCGCTGGGCCTCA
>CANCAR010000238.1 GCA_947374125.1 Hyphomicrobiales bacterium
GCCGCTCAAGCGGAGCTGCAACGGATGACGCCATGCTCTCAGGGCTCGCGCCCGGCAAATTGGCGGATACGCTGATCGTGGGGAAATCAACTCTCGGCAAGGCGGCAACCGGAAGCAGCCGATAGGCAAACAGCCCAAAAATGATAAAAGACAAGGTGATGAGCGTCGTCATCACCGGACGACGGATGCAGAGTTCGGAAAGCGACATTATGGCGCTCCCGTAATTGCAGGTTTGGGCTCGACTTTTACGCCATTGGTCAACTGGATTTGGCCATCGGTGACAACCGTCTCGCCGCCCTTCAACCCCTCGACGATCTCCGTGCGGCCATCGACCGTGCGCCCAATCTTGACCGGATTAAGCTTTGCCACACCATCGGCGACAACGAAAACCAACGATCCCTTCGGCCCCGTTTGAACGGCCTCACGAGGGGCCGTGACCACATCGTCAGCCACTTTAAGCGTTACGCGAACCGTACACAGCGAGCCGGGCCACAGCGTCTCATTGGCGTTTTCAAACAATGCCCTGACAGTCACCGTGCCCGATGTCGTATCCACCGCATTATCAATCACCGCAATCTTGCCGTTAGCCACGGCCTTTGAGCCTTGAAAAGTTGCCTCCACCTTGGCAGACGGATCGTTAAGCGCCGCCCTTATATCGGGGAGAAACCGCTGAGGAACGCTAAAGGCCACATAGATTGGTGAAATCTGGTTGATGATGGCAAAGGGCACGCTGCCATCGCCTGTCTTGGCGATGTTGCCTACCTTAATCCCGGCAACACCAACACGTCCGGAAATCGGCGCGATGATCGTGTAATAGCTTTGCTGAACCCGAAGACTATCGAGTGCTGCCTGATCAGCTGCCAATTGGGCCGTGAACGTTGCCACCGCCGTCCTGCTGTTTTCCAAATTCACTTTGGAAGCAAACTCATTCGCCGCTAAAGCCTCGTTGCGGCTCACATCGCGTTGTGCCTGCTCGAGTTGCGCTGTCGTCCGCGCAACGGTGGCGGCCGATTGGCGGATCTGCGCCTCAATGCCGCGCTGATCAAGCCTCACCAGCACATCGCCCGCTTTAACAATCGCGCCATCGGCAAAGGCAATCTCGGTAATTTGGCTTTCAACCCGTGGCCGAAGGGTAACCGAAATCACCGGCTGCACGGTGCCAATCGTATCAATCCTGACAGGCAGAGGGCTGCGTTTAACCTCGCCTAGCACAACAGGCACTATCCGCTCAGGCGGAGCACCAGCAGCTGGCGCTTGAGCAAAACTACTTATCGAGCAACAAGCAAGCGAACCTGCGACGATAGACATTGAAATCAGGATGTTAAAACGTGAAACGGCCATGGAATTATCCAGTCAAACAATCAGCTAGCGAACGTGATGTGTTAATACCACATAAGGATCGGTTACAGAGCGGTGCAACACTTTCATGAACCTATGCCCTGCTTTTCGGTTTCGATCACATGAAATTTTCGTCATGTCGGAAACCCAAAGCTTGCAACGCAGCGTTGGCTTCGATAAGGAACCTGACCAGCCTGATCCAGCGGTTGCTGCACATCGCGCGATTTGTCGATCTGTTGGGGGATAGTTCAACGGTAGAACAGCGGACTCTGACTCCGTTAATCTTGGTTCGAATCCAGGTCCCCCAGCCAAATCAGGCACCGAAGATTTCTCTAATGCTCTCCAATCAAATATCGATTAGAATGCGATCGTTATCGGTTTGGACATTTCAATGACGCCTCCTCCCCGCGCGCCCTTCCCGAAAGATCTTGACGAGTTGGCTCCCGCCCCGCTCGCGGTAAAGGATGCGTTGCGCGGTTTACGCCGGAAATTGTCGGATGTGCCGCCGGGCCTTGAGGCTATGCCGTCTGATCTTTTGCCACTATCCCCTTTGGCCTTAGCCGCGCGGCTGATCCGTGAAACACGCAAGATTGCCGCCCTCGGCGAGGATATTGCCCGCGACGTATTATTGCACCACCGCGACGAAGCGCGCCTTGCAGCCTTTGCAACGTCCGGATTCAGCAAAATGGCAGGCAAACGCGACGGCTCGTTTCGTCATGATTTTGCCGCCTCGCGCTATGCCGCAGCAAAAGTGGTGCTGGTGCGCTTGGGATACCCGGATGCGTTTCTTCTCGAACAACCCATCGACGTCAGCTGGCGCGCACTGTGGACGCGGGTTCGCTCGAAACCAAGAATCCAAAACACCGGCGATGCGGTTGACTATACCATTATCGCCGAAACGGCTTTGACCCTCACTAAAAGTGGTGCATTAGCTGAACGAAACACCCCCCCTACCGAGCCCACGCTCGCTCAATTGACGTTTGCAACCCTTGGATTAGCCGAAGCCGTCTTGGCGCATAGCCCGCAACCGGCGCTTGAAACCGTCATCGCGGCGCTTGAGCTTTCGGCTGATGTGATTGGCTTGCGTAAATCAGTCATCAGCGCGATATTCTCGGGGTTCGATCCGGAGGCTCAGTTGGCCGCAGAATATCGGCTATTGGCCCCCCCTTTGGCAGAGAGCTAAGCCATGCGCGTCCCTATGGTTCCTGAACTCAACCGTGAAAGCGATCTCCGGCACCGGATTCGTGATTTGCGGTTCTTTGAGGAAAGTTTTAGGCGCAACGTAACGCTCACTTTGGCGGGCGAATCGCTGACCTCCAAAACCGATCAAGCCCGCTTGCGCTCAAGCTTTCTGGCGTGGCTCGAAACCTTCCATGAAACGCGGCATTTGGCGGATATTGACCGGCGGGATTTCATCTGCTTTTCGGCCGGTCGGATGCTGGCTGAGCTCGTCCGTTATGACCCGCTTTCGGTTGCCGCCAGCAAGCCCGATGGCGAAGATAAACCGAATGATTGGCCGGTGGGTGCCGCCTATGTCAGCTATTGCCTTGGCGTTGCTATGTCGGTGATGGAGCAGGAGTTCAATTTCTCCACCCCACTCCCCAATTTGGCCAATGATCCGCGCGTCTGGCAAAGTTTTCAAGAAAATGTGCGCGACAATCCCGATCTCGCCATTCCGTTTCTGGATCTGTTGTTAGGCCAAGCCCCCAATTGGTCCGAACCGGCATTGGCCGAGCAACGCCCCGCCGTAAAAGCCAAGACGAATTTAGCCATAGAGAATTAGCTCTCCAGCGTCTTTAGCCCCCGGTAAAGCTCCAGTGCTTCAGGATTGGCCAATGCCTCACGGTTCTTAACCTCACGACCATGCACGATATCGCGCACCGCCAATTCCGTGATCTTGCCCGATTTCGTGCGCGGTATATCGGCGATGGCGATGATCTTGGCCGGCACATGACGCGGACTGGCTCCCAAGCGGATTTTTGTGCGGATTGCCTGCTCTAACGCGGAATCCAATTCAATTCCGTTCCTTAGCCGGACGAACAGCACAACCCTGACATCGCCTTCAAAGTCCTGACCAATCGCAATAGACTCAAGCACGTCGGCAATCTGTTCGACTTGCGCATAAATCTCGGCGGTTCCGATCCGCACCCCGCCCGGATTAAGCGTCGCATCCGAGCGGCCATGGATAATGAACCCGCCATGCTCCGTCACTTCGGCAAAATCACCATGCCGCCAAACGCCCGGAAACCGTTCAAAATAGGCCGAGTGGTATTTGGAACCATCCGGATCATTCCAAAACGCAATCGGCATGGAGGGGAAGGCCCGCGTGCACACAAGCTCGCCTTTGCCCGAGCGCATCGGATGGCCCACCTCA
>CANCAR010000239.1 GCA_947374125.1 Hyphomicrobiales bacterium
GTCAAACCTTCAAAAAACACTTTCGCCGAAGCAATTCGCTCCCGATCCGGCGCGCCGCGTGACCTTATCACGAAATCGACGAGGTTCAGGCCTAACGCCTCGCAGGCCTGCCGCTCCAACGGCCAAGAGCCAAATTCACGCCCCCCCCGCAGATTAATGATGGTTTTTATGCCTGCCCGTGCCGCCTGTTCAAACTGCTGCGGCGTAGGCTGTGCCGCGCGCCAAAACTGTGCTGACACCTGATGCCGGTTAAGATAAATGAGCCTAAAAATGCCATGATCAACAAAAACCATGTTCAACCAAGCCAAAAACCAACGAAGCGTTGTGTTCAGCGGTCGATCCCAACGCGCAATACTCGCTTGCCGCCGTTCATGTCGATATTTGGCTGTGGTAAGTTTTTTGAGCACGACCGATAAAAATTCCCTTTGCGCCCAACAAAAGCCGGACTTCAATCCGAAGTATCCGCGCGGTGTCACTACCAGCGCTGTTGCAAGAGAGCAAGGTAGCCAGCACTTTTCGAACATGGTCAGCTATGGTAACAAATCGACTGATCGTCTGAAATAGAAGGGGTTCGCTTGCATGACCTATCTTGATTACACAGCGCTTGAACGGGCACCGCTTCAAACTGACCCTTACGAGTTTCTGGTTGTCGAGAAATTTGTCCGGCCCGAAAAATTTGCCGAAGCCATGGCAGATTTTCCGGAAGTCCCCGGTCCGGGTTCGCACCCGCCGTCTGAATTATCGATCAGCGGAAAATTCAAGGCCTTGCTGGACGAGTTGCAAGACGATGCCTTCCGCAAAGCGATTGAAACCAAATTCCATATCGATCTAACCGGTCGTCCAACCATGTACACGGTTCGTGGATTCTTACGCAAAACGGATGGCAGTATCCACACCGACAGTGAAACCAAAATCATCACGGTTCTTTTATATTTGAACGATGATTGGGCGGTCGATGGCGGCAGGCTCCGCATTCTCAAGAACGGTACCAATCTTGAGGATTATGTCGCCGAAGTACCGCCCTCGCTCGGCACGCTGCTGGTCTTTAAACGCTCCGACCATTCTTGGCATGGCCATAAGCCCTTTGAGGGGCAGCGCCGCGTCGTACAAATGAATTGGGTGCTTGATGGTGATGTCGTCAACCGCGAGCAGCGCCGCCACTCACTTTCGACGCGCTTTAAGAAGCTTAAGAATTTCCTGACGGGTCGCGCGGCGTAGTCGACAGTTTACGCCGCAACAGCCCTCCGATCAGGGTTAAGCCCGCCCCCAAGACCGGGAAACCATAAGCAGCCAACGCACCGAAACGGTTCGCTACGTTTTCGGCATAGAGCGTATCGTCAACGGCGAGTTCACCGGCTGACCACCCCAAAAGTGCTGCACCGCAATAGATCAAAACTGGAAAACGCGCCAGCGCGGTACCTACGAGATCTGAGCCCCAAACAATCAAAGGAACGGATAACAGCAAGCCGAAGGCCAGCATAAACGGGTCGTTATGGGCAATGCTGACTATCGCAAGCACATTATCGAGACTCATAATGATATCGGCCACAGCGATCGATCGCACAGCCTGCCAAAGCCGATCCGATGCGGTAATTTTCGATGTCCCTTGCACTTCCGTGGCACCGATCAAGCCTGTCGCAATCCAAATGAGGAGTACGGCACCTATCAAGCGTAGACCCGGCGTGGATAGAAGGCTGAGTGCAATGGCAGAAAATAGGAGCCGAAATACAATGGCTGTTACAGAGCCAAGGAGGATCCCAAGGCGTCGCTGCCGCGCCGGAAGATTGCGACACGCAAGCGCTATCAGGATGGCATTGTCACCTGATAAGAGGACATTGACCCAAAACACTTCCAAGAGAGTCGTGAGAAAAGAGAAATCCATACCAGTTTGCCTAACGGCTTCCTCGATAAAGAGCAATTGGTAGACCATCGACAGCGGAAACGGCAGAGGCTATGATGGATCAATCATCGATTGCGGGTGTAGTTCAATGGTAGAACGGCAGCTTCCCAAGCTGCATACGAGGGTTCGATTCCCTTCACCCGCTCCATCGTTTTCTTGATCACAAAACGGAATAGTGGCGTGAACCCGGCGAACATCTTGGAATATCCCTCGCCCTCAAACAGACCGGCAGCGCTGACGGGTCGATTGTCCGTTGGCCTGTGGTTAGCCTTTGTGTTTGTTTTGCTAGGCACCGGACTAGTACTCTGGTCCGTTCGGGGTGAGCGTGTGTTTACCGATATGCTGTCAGCTTCTCTCGCATGGTGCATGTAAGGTGACATAATGACACAGCGTCGCTTGGTGCTACCTTTACTGGCCTTCTTGGTCAGCATTCTCGCGTTTGGCGCGGCATGGTTGACGTTTGACCCGATGCAAGAAACTCCGACATCGGCGATTGGCGGCTCGTTTTCGCTGACCGCGCAAGATGGTCGAACGGTCACGGAAAAAGATCTTTTGGGTGGCCCCAGCCTGATTTTCTTTGGCTTTACCCATTGCCCCGATGTTTGCCCCACCGCGCTGTATGAGATCGGACAGATTTATAAGGCGCTCGGCCCGGATGGCGACCGGGTAAAGACCTTTTTCATCTCGGTTGAT
This sequence comes from Hyphomicrobiales bacterium, assembly GCA_947374125.1. Lineage (GTDB taxonomy): Bacteria > Pseudomonadota > Alphaproteobacteria > Rhizobiales > Beijerinckiaceae > CAIUPE01. Next base: position 2,594 of record CANCAR010000239.1, read on the forward strand.
CCCGAGCGCGACACGCCAGAGATCTTAAAAACCTATCTATCCGGGTTTGATCCGCGGATAACGGGCCTCTCGGGATCGTTAGAGGCTGTCGCTTCCGTCGAGAAGGCCTATCGCGCTTACGCTAAAAAAGTACCGCTCGATGGCGGCAGCTACACGATGGACCACACGGCGCTCATCTATCTCATGAGCCGCAAAGGACGGTTTCTCTCCAGCCTCAACGTCGACCGGCCGCCAGAGGAAAACGCCAAGCTGATTGCCAGCTATTTTTAATGGACTGCCATTTCCCGGCGGCGGGACGTCACCGCATGTCCATGCTCGGTTTTGCGCCAATGCGACGGGGCTAGGATAAACTCGAAGAGGGCTCGCCAAGCTGCACCTGACTTCAAATGCGCATAAACAAACGAATAAAACATATCGCTTAAGCGCATCGCTAAGCCGCGCCGTTTTGCGCCGACGTTCCAAATCGCGATCGATAGAATACTGTTCGAGACCAATACAAAAATGCTGATACTCCAAAGCATCATTAAAATGGGAGAACCGAGCAAATCTTCGAGCCTAGGGGCAAACCACAAACCGACCATCAACAAGGGTAGCGGTGGGAATAGCGAAGAGATCACCGAAGATGTGCTGATCACCGCAATTTCGAACCGCGTCAGCCAAGACACGCCGTTAGACCACTTCGATGGTCGCTGTGCCAAAACAAAAGCGGTCTGCGTCCACCCCTTTAGCCAGCGCGTGCGTTGGTTGAACCAAGCCTTAAGCGAAATGGGGGCCTCTTCCCAGGTCGCGGAGTCAAGAACTGCGACTTCGTAGCCTTGTCTTGCCATTCGAAGTCCTAGATCAGCATCCTCAGTTACATTCCACGGATCCCATCCAAAACATTCGAAGAGTGTGCTCCGTCGGAAATGATTGGACGTTCCGCCCAACGGAATGGGTTGGCGACACACCGACATGCCGGGCAACAAACCATCAAAAAGTCCGGCATATTCTAATGCAAACATGCGAGCGATCCAGGAATCGGCGACATTGTCGATGGCAAGTCTGGCCTGAACGCAGCCTAGGCGTGGTGAACCTATTGCAAATTGTGCTGCTGCT
>CANCAR010000240.1 GCA_947374125.1 Hyphomicrobiales bacterium
GACCTTGGCGAGTTTTTCGCGTCCCGATGCCCGCTCAGCTTCCGACTGCATAAAACGACGGACCATCCGCTTTGCGCCATGGTCATAATGGAAATAGAAGGCTCCGTTTTCGCCGACGACACCGGCGACGGGCCAGAAGCGGGCGACCATATCGCACCAGCCGGCGGGTCTTCCGGTAATCGGAACCACCTGAATACCTGACAGCGCCAGACGCTCGATGGCCGTATAGGCATCAGCAGGCAGGCGGCCTTCGGTGGTTATCGTGTCATCAATATCCGTGAAGACGCCGACAATGGCGGCGCGTGTTTCAGCGGGCATGTCGGAGAGCGGTTTCACAGCCCCTCATCCTCCAAAAATTCGTCGAGCAGGCCAGCATCATCGGCAAGATCGAGAAACGACCAGCGGTTACGGATTTCGCGGGCATATTTCATCGCTTGACGCCAGATGGGGCGCGGAAGACCAAGCGAGTCCGCATCAATTGGCCCGCCTGCGGCAAGCAACGCGTTTTCCATCGTTGAAACGGGCATGGTCAAAGGCAGGAGTTCGGTGCGTAAAACAGGCCAGAGGTCCGCAAGTTTCCGATTAAAGGCGCGTGCGCCATCGGCATCGAGCGCTTTTTTCTTCGCTTCAGCGATGCACATCGGGCCAATCTCGGCACCATAGCGGCGCATCATGCCAGCCTCGTCAATAACGGTTGGACCGATGTGAGGTGGCGTTTCCAGAGCGAGGATGCGGTGCTGAAGCCGCGCCATCGCCAGTGAGGCGACGCCGACCTGTTGGCCGTGTGTTGTGCCGGGATGGGCGTCGCCCGCAAACATATCCATCCAATGCGACACCTGATGCTCACCCATTGACCCGTGGTTCGACACGCCGGTGAAACAGACGCCAAACCCGCAAAGGGTAAGCACACGCTGGAGGTGGCCTGCGGCGTTAATGTCTCCCATAGCGAGGCCTTTGGCCGACGCAATCATCGCCGCCTCGTCATTCCGCTGGAGAATATAGGGCGTCTCGGAGTAGAAGGTGCCGAACAAACGGTGCGACGCCCACCAATCGACCTGCGCGGTGGGTCTGCACAGGCTGTCGCCAAGCCCTGCGGCGCTGAGATAGGCGGGCGAAGCGGCTGTTACCGCAAGATCCAGAAAAATACCGCGCGGCGCATGGGCGGGAAGCGAAACTTTGAAGCCGTTGGCCAGCGTGACGGATGCGGTTGAGGCGGCATAGCCGTTCATCGACGCTGCGGTTCCAAAAACCGCAAAGGGCCTTCCATCCTTGAAGGTGGCATATTTGCACGTGTCGGATACGACGCCGGAGCCTACCGCAACCACGCCATCCGCATGGCGGGTTAATTCTTGGACCCGGGCGATGGTTGGTTCGTCGCACGCCAGATCAGGCGGAAGGACAATTTCATCCACCGTTCCGATTTCCCGCAAAGCCTTGGCCACGCGCCGTCCCATAGCCTCAACTGTGTTGGTGTCGGAGACGACCGCAATGCGCGCCCCCAGGCGAAGCTTTGCAACAAGCTCGGCCTCGCGGCCTTCCAAAGTTTCCTCAATCAGGATGGTTTCGAAGGGAATCGTGGCTGATTTGCCGGTTGAGGGATCTTTCCATTTTCCCGACAAGATATCTTCGAGCAGTGCGTTCCAATTAGTGCCTTGGATCGAACGGATCATGCGTTCTGCCCTCCTCTGTCGGCGAAGGCGGCAAGGCGGGCATTCCATTCGGCCATCATCGGCCATAAATCCGAAAATATATCGCGCAATTCCGCATAGCGCGCGGCGGCTTTTTGATCGGGTTCGAACATTCGGGTTTGTTCACCCGCCATCGTTTCGGACGCCTCGATCAGAGAAGTAAACCACCCTACGCCTTTGGCTGCTGCCATTGCCGCGCCAAGCGATGATGCCTCAACAGTTGAGGAACGCACCACTCGGCGTCCCGAAGCATCCGCCAGAATCGAGCACCAGAGATCGGAATTCGAACCGCCTCCTATTGCGACATAGTGATCAATCGGCGAGCCCATGGCGGCGGCAGCCTTGTTGGTCGACAGCGTCTGTTCGAGCGATAATCCCTCCAACATAGCGCGATAAACATGGCCGCGTTTGTGCGAGGCATTTAGCCCTGCCATAATACCGCGCGCTTCTGAGCGCCAATAGGGCGTCATAACGCCCGACCAATAGGGCAAAAGGACAATCCCCCCCGCGCCAATGCCCGCGGCTCGGGCCTCGTTTTCCAAGGCACCAAACAGCGCCTGATCGCTGCGTGGATCCGCGTTGAAAAGTTCACGCACCATCCAATCGACCAAGAAGGTTCCGGTTCGAATGGCGCTCTCGCAAATATAGCCCTGATCGGCAACCGCACCCATCGTACGAAAGGCACGATCTGTGAAGAGTTCAGGTGAATAGGCACCCGATACAACCGCCGTACCCATATTGACGTAGGCACGCCCTTTTTCGAAGACGTTGACGCCCGTGCCCGCACATTGTCCGTCCCCGCCACCGGCCACGACTGGGGTGCCTGCCCTCAAGCCAGTTTGTGCGGCGGCTTCCGTTGAAACACCGCCCATGACCTCGCCAGGGCGGAAAAGTTTTGGGAACATATCAGCCGACAAACCGAGCGTCGCCAGCAGATCATGCGCGTAATCCATGCTGGACATATCCAGAAAGCCTGCTGGATCAGCCGACGCAGTGGAGGTGACAAAAGCGCCCGTTAGCCGGTAGCTGAGATAGGCATGAACCTCGGTGATCATGCGAAAACGCGCGAAATGTTCGGGCTCGTGTTTCTTCATCCACAAAAGACGGTAGATGCAGGGCGTAACATCGCAGGGTTTGCCGGTGACGGCATGAATGTGATCGGCACCAAACAACGCAGCGAGTTCAGAAACTTCAATCTTGGCGCGCTCATCCAGCCATAAGGTGCCGGGTCTAACAGGTTCGCCCGTCTCATCTAGCGGAACAAAGCTCTCGCGCTGGTTCGACACCGCAATCGCGGCAATCCGGTGGGAACCGACCTGATCAACAACACCCCGGAGGCACGTAACAGCCGCCGACCACCAGTCATGGGCATCCTGCTCGAAATGGCCGGGGTGAGGATTTGACAACGGCATGGCGGCGCGAACCTCAGTGACAGCCTTCCCTGACCGGTCCCAAGCAATGGCCTTGGTTGCCGAGGTAGACGAGTCGATGCCGATGACGAGGTCGGGTTTCATGCGTCGCGCGCTCCGCCAAGAAAAGGAGGCGGCACAAGGCCGCCTCCTTCCTTTATCGCAGGAAGGGGTTAGAGACCGGCTTCCTTGACCTTTGCGTCGATCAGTTTAGCAACATTGTCCATGCACTTCTTGGCATCGCCGCCGTAATCCTGACCGGTAATCAACTTGCCGAGTTCGATCGGGAGTTCGTTGGTCGAGAAGCCTGCCCAGAGTGGCATATCTGGCTCGGATGCCATCGCGTTATCGATCGTCCACTTGACGGTCTCGAGATGGCGGGTCGTGCCAGCACCAACCTTGGCCTTGGCCTTCACGCGCTCATCGGCAAACGACGACAGACGCATAGGCGCAAAACCACCGGTCAGCGTGCAGCGGGTCATGATCTCTTTCGAGCAAGCCCATTGCATGAAGATCCAAGCAGCGTCTTGATTCTTCGAATATTTCGAAAGGCTGAGCGTTGAACCACCTTGGTGGCCATTGTTTGG
>CANCAR010000241.1 GCA_947374125.1 Hyphomicrobiales bacterium
GCTGCGTGGGCTTGGTTTTCAACTCGGCGGCAGCGGCGATATATGGCACCAAAGTCAGGTGAATAAAGAGAACATTCTCGGGCCCTTCTTCCTGCTTCATCTGCCGGATGGCCTCGAGAAACGGCAGGCCTTCGATATCGCCCACCGTGCCGCCAATCTCGACCAGCACGAAATCAACCGATTCATTGCCGTCCAGCACGAATTCTTTGATGTGGTTCGTCACATGCGGGATGACCTGCACCGTGCCGCCCAAATAATCGCCGCGGCGTTCTTTGGTAATGATGTCCTGATAGATGCGGCCCGTGGTGATGTTGTCGCGCTTCGTCGCAGGGCGACCCGTAAACCGCTCGTAATGTCCGAGATCAAGATCCGTCTCGGCGCCGTCATCCGTCACAAAGCATTCGCCATGCTGATAGGGCGACATCGTGCCCGGATCGACGTTTAAATAGGGGTCAAGTTTGCGAAGGCGAACCGAGTAACCTCGGGCCTGAAGGAGAGCACCCAGAGCCGCCGACGCAAGCCCTTTGCCCAAAGAAGACACCACGCCACCGGTGATGAAAATGTACCGTGCCATGGGGTTTTCCTTCTAATGAAAAGTGACTGATTCGCCAAAGCCATTGCTATTGTGAAGCGCACTATCCACAACCAAACACTTAAGCATCCCATCAAACGAAAACGCCGGGAGCATAACCCCCGGCGTCATCGTTGAATTCGTTTAAAACGGGCTTATGGCGCAGGCTTAGGCTGGCCTTCAAGTTGTTTGAGCTGATCAAGCACCCCGCCGCCCGCAGCAGGAGCTGCCGGTGCAGCCCCCGAAGAAGAAGCCGGTGCCGCCTGATCAATCACCGATTTCGGTGCGCTCGCATTGCCGGACAGGATTGCCAAAAGCAGGCTCGTGGCAAAAAACGCCGCCGCGAGAATCGCCGTGGTACGTGTCAGCAAATTGGCCTGCCCGCGACCGGTCATCAATCCACCCAAACCACCGCCACCGCCACCGCCACCAAGACCGCTCAACGCGCCCTGCTCGGACCGCTGAAGCAGGATAACCGCGACCAGCGCGATCACGATGAGGAGATGGATGACAATGAGAACTTGTTGCATGGAGGAGCTTTCACGGTAACGGAAAAGAGATGGGCATTTAACACGACGATGGCAAGGTTCCAATGGCAAAAGACCATAAAGCCGGGTTTTGTTCTATGGACAAACCAACAAAGATCCGAAACGTCAAAATTTCGCTCGCCCGCCAAAACCCGTAGAACCAAAACGCGATCAGGATTAACCCGATAAAACACCAAGTAACGCCCAAACACCATTCGCCTGACGCCGGAACTTTCCGATGTTCATGATAACTCAGCGGATGCTCAGCCATTCGGCGGCATTGGAATTCAAGCTCGTCAATATAACTCATAGCGCGGGCCGGATTGCGTTGGGCAATAAAATCTGAAATTTCAATTAAATCGCTCTGTGCCGCAAGGGTAAACGCCAACTTCAAGCGGAAAACCCCTAAATCGCCCGGTGCCGTTTACGAAGTTCAGCAAAAAGCGTATCCGCATCGACAATCCTACCCGACGCAGCGTCCTGCTCGCCTTCCTCAACAAGGCGATCAAGCGCTGCCAAGCGCGCCTCGCGTTCATCAAGCAAACGCACGCCTTGACTAATCACATCGGTAGGTGAGGAAAAGCGACCGGTCGCAACCAAGCGGTCGACGACGTCTTCGGTAGTTTCCGGCAATGAATGACCCGACATTTTTTGAAAACTCCGAGCCTTCCTTAACGGCATTCAAATCTACCACGAAGGCCGATTTTGGGCAACGAAATTTAGCGAGGCGTATCATGCGCAATCGCGTTCAGGTATATGTTCATCGGTTACTTTTGCTTACCGATAAGCCGCCGCAATCCCCAAGAAATCCTCGGCCTTTAAGCTCGCGCCGCCCACCAACGCACCATCGACATTTGCCACCGACATCAATTCTTTGGCATTCGATGGCTTCACCGAGCCGCCATAGAGGATGCGAACCTTGGCCGCTTCATCCTTACCAACGATCTTCTTCAAATCGCTGCGGATCAAAGCATGGACCTCTTCCACATCCTTCGCCGTTGGGGTCAATCCCGTGCCAATGGCCCAAACAGGTTCATAGGCAATCACGATATCGCGCGCCGTCATGCCCTCTGGCACGGAACCTTTGAGTTGGCGACGCACGACCGCGAGCGTCTTACCCGCTTCACGTTCGGCGCGGGTTTCACCAACACAGATAATCGCGACCAAACCGTTGCGGAATGCCGCCCCAGCCTTTGAACGGACAGTGGCATCCGTTTCATCATGATCGGCACGGCGCTCTGAATGGCCCACGATAACGGCGGTCGCGCCAACATCCCCGAGCATCGCCCCGGAAATATCACCCGTATGCGCTCCACTGTCCTTTGCATGACAATCTTGCGCACCCACCAAGATGCCTTGCCCGATGGCGGCGTGCGCGAGGGTGGAGACAAGGGTGGCGGGTGGACAAATCATCAGATCCACCACACGACGCAAGCCAGCGTCATTTCCAGCGCCGATCAGATCAAATTCGGCCAAAGACGCCTGTAAACCGTTCATTTTCCAATTACCGGCAACAAGGGGACGGATCGAGCGGGGCATGGCAGTCCTTTCACTAAAAAACGAATTCCAATTCACTGGCACCCTTAAAGCCACATCTCCGCCTAAAAATAAACTGACTTCGCGTTAGTTTTGCTTGCATCAAGCGCTCAAACGCGCTTTGCCAGCACTGAACGGATGTCACATCCGATTGCAGGTTGGCGATGGCCTCCTTATGGTGGCCTTTGCACACGTTACGGGTAGAATGGATCGCTTCTCATGATGGACGGATTTCGTAAGGCAACAAAGAGCATTTTTGGTCGCATTGTAATCACAGTGTTGTTTGGCTTTTTGATTTTCAGCTTTGCATTATGGGGCATTGGCGACATTTTCCGTGGATATGGCATGCGGACGGTGGCGAAAGTCGGCTCCACCGAGATCGACGCCCAGGCGTATCGGGCGGCCTTCCAAAGCGAATTGCAGGTTATGTCGCGCCGCTATGGTCGCAACATTACGACGGATCAAGCGATCGGCGTGGGCGTTGATCGTCAGGTTCTCGGACGGCTTGTTTCAGAAGCTGCGTTGGATGACCGAGCCCGCAGCCTGAAACTGGGAATTTCCGATGAAGCCATCGTGAAGAAGCTCCTCACAGACCGTAATTTCATCGGCCCGAATGGCCAATTTGATAAAGCGCGATTCACGGAAGCCTTGCGTCAAGCAGGCTACACTGAAGCAGGCTTCATTGCAGAACAACATAAACTCGATGTGCGACAACAGATTATCCAATCGATTGCAGGCCTTCCCACAGCCCCGGGTCTGATCCGTGAAGCCATGAATGTCTATGCCAATGAAGAGCGCGCCATCGACTATATCCGTTTTGGCAAGGACCAGCTTCCCGCGGCTGCATCGCCCGATGAGGCCTTGCTAAAAACCTTCTTTGAAGAAAACAAGCAGGGTTTCCGGGCACCGGAATTCCGCAAATTGGCTTATGTTTTCCTGTCTCCGGCCGAGATCATAGCGCCCGATACCATTACCGAGGCGGAAGCAAAGGCAAAATATGACGCCGAGCTTACGACCCGCTATACGCTCGGCGA
>CANCAR010000242.1 GCA_947374125.1 Hyphomicrobiales bacterium
TAGCGGCCCTTTGTTTCTAAAAATGCGAACAAAAGCCGAAACATATTGTGATCAAACGAAATAATCAGTCGAAATAGAAAATGGACAACAAGGCCAATGAGAACATAAGCCAAATTATTGGCTGCAATGAAGATGATCGTCGTGACCATGACATTGAGCAGCATCGCTTCCGCCGTGACGCCAAAGATCATCGCTGGTCGGGTACACGCTAAAAACAAGGGATCTTGAATTAAATCTTCATCCGTCATGTCATCCACCAAAGATCGTATTGATCAAAGTGGGTGCGCCAAAGACGATGGCGATGCCAACAACGAGCGTCGCCAGAACACGCCAGCCTACGAATCCCATCATCATCCCAATACCGCCAGCAATCATGGCAATGATCGCCGTGCTGCGCGCAACGGTTCCTTGGAGCATCGCAACAATGTTTTGCAGCGCTGTCCCAAGATCAGCCGCGGCCGCCGGTTCGGGATGGATCGTCATGATGAATAACGCCATGAGAAAAACCACGACGACATGGTTCGATTTGGTCATGGGACGTCTCCTGTTTTCGAATAAATCAACACGGTTCGTCCGGTTGATCGGCCATAGACATCCCATTTCGCACGCGGTGTTGAAGGGTCATCCGTTTGTAATGCAACGGTTTCGGATTTGACCGTTGTGGGCCGATGGGGTGCGCTCAAACGTGATTGATCAACCCCGCCAATGATGGCTTGGTTAAGCGAGGACGACCCTTTTTTGAGAAGGGATAAAACGGCTCCAGCGAAGTCTGGATCATCCGGGTGCAATCCGATCAATGCCCCATAATAATCCGGCTGGCCCTTCACGGAAGGCGCAAGATCGAGATAATCCGCCATTAAAGCGATCGACCGGCATGGGTCAAAAGCGGTTTTAATTGGTATTGCCCGATCGCTTAAAAAAGAACGCTCAAGGCCGAACAACCCGATTTGGACCTCGCCTTGACCCGTATTTGCTAAACGTGTGACCGCTTTGAGGGCATCGTCCACTTGATCAAATTTTTGATGAACCAGATCGTCTGGTAACCGAACCGCGAGCGGATCATAATGGCTCGAAATCTGTGCAATCGCCGCTAAAACACTTGAGGGCGCGTCAGGCGCGCATTGATCAACCCATTGCGCGAAAGATGCAGCTTTAACCGGCAGAGCGAGGCACACAACCAAAAGACCAATGATAGGGCCAAGCGATTGATGACGGTTTCTGGTCTTGATTAAAACCATATCCGTTGCACTCCCCTGCCCTCAATGGAGAGATCAAACCAATGTGGCTTTTCCCGAACATAAGGAGATGAATAGCTATACTCCTCGCAGGTTCCATCGTGACCGCCCGTACAAATCGGTTGAGCGAGCTTCGTCTGACAGACCGCTCTATCGGTCGACCCGTGCTCCTTCCAATCCGTGATAAAAACCAAAGACGCCGGTGCTGCACAATAATAGGGATCATAGACAGGAGATGTTGTTGAATATCCAACGCCTGAGCAAGTTGGAAAGCCTCTAAAATGCCTTAAATCAGACCATAATCTATCAATGGGCGGGACGCATTCACCATATTGTGTCGGACCACCAGGATTAGAAAGGCAGAGTAATACTTGACAGCCATACTCATCCGCACGGGCGAGATTAATTGACGAAGAAAAAAGGGTAAAAGCGAGTAAAATCAACGCTTGGTGAATCGACAACAAAGCCGATTTGCGAAATAATCCCATTCTATGAATCGATGATCTCTTAGCCATTAAAATAGCTCAAATGATTTAAAGCGACAAACCAATGCCAAAAGCCAAAGCGATAGCGAAAACACAAGCAGACACGCCCGCGCCGTCAGCCCTTTCCGATCATGATGTTGCTTTTACAAAGAAAATACCGGGAGCAACCCGCACTGATCCAACAAACTCGACCTTAACCGCGACGACAGAAACACCAGCAAAATTGAAAACCTTAACGGCGGCAAAACCCAAAAAACGACCGACCATTAAGGGCACGCAAAAATCTAAACTACCTGACATTATTAGTAATATACCGATTATAAATGGCACGCAATCCTTCTACCGAATCATTTCGCACATTTTTAATCAGATAAAGCGGGTTAAATTACCCAAAGAAACCGCAAGTATGCACATGCATCAATTTTCGGTTATGGTTTGTATTCTGAAAATAGAAGCGGAATCTGGAATAGCCACAGCCAATGAATTATGCCATGTGCTCGGTTTAGAGAAATGGTCTGTATCCATTATTATCAAAGCACTTGAAGCTAAAGGTCTTATTAAACGCGGTTATATAAGAGGATTAACAGCAGGTCCTCCAACGAGGAGCATTTATATACAGCTTCCAAAGGGAATTGCTCAACTCTACTACGGTAAAGCGTGTTACGATCCGGATCTTAATGCTTAGAAAATTAGGGTTTGACCGTTAAGTACGCCGTCGGCTTTTTTATAACAAAATACTCTTTTTGGATGTAATTTTGATTTTCTAAAATCTATGCTTGTAAAGCAAAACATTCTTTTAATTTTTAAATTTAGCACGATTTAACAAAGCGTTAAGCGGTTAGGCGTTAGGAGCCTCTTGAAAACTTTTATTGCAATTATAAGCAAACTATTAACACTCACTATGTTGTGATATACACACTTTTGTCAGTCTAAGTTCCAGGCTCTGTTTTGATCGCTTTGAGTTAGTCGGTAAGGGCTCGGCAGGACCTAAAGACAAGCCAATACCAACAATGGCTTGCTCGAATCGTATGATTTTAGTTTTGTTCACGCATCATTCTCATCTGGAGCATCGATTGAAGACACGGACATAAAGAAATCCCCCCGCCGCTGTTCAGCGACGAGAGGGGAAAATTCTTTAAAAGAGATGATTTGCACCTTTCTTTTAAAGAATCTCCCCAATCGTTGTCAATCAAAAAATCGTCACTCCGACGAACGAATTGTTGCGTTCGATTTTTGGTCAACGGATCCCCTCCATGCAGCCTCGCCTCACCACGCTTTTTGGCCTTCGTAACGGTCAATCCTCTCGTACCCAAACGGCGTCCATAAGGATGCGGGGGTCGAGCTGTGCTGCGCTGGTACTGAGGCTGGTGCGGGTGGTGGCTAAGGGGTTAACCGGACTGGTTGAACCCGGTCTTGGGACTTTTTGCTGTTATCACCGGCCTGATCGCGTCTTGCGAGAATCGCTCGACGGACCGTGTGTGGTGAGTGCTACACTTTTTAATGGAGATGCCATGACGCTATAGCCCAAAGGACTATCCCCTCCCGTCGCTGTTAGGCGACGAGAGGAAGGGAATACGTAAACAAGTAGCGTGAGAACTCTTGTTTGCTCCATTCCCCTCCTCTTGTCAATCGAAAAACGCTTTACGGCGATCGGGATTTTGCACTCTTTTTTTGGAGCAATCCCATGGAAATTCATCAAGGCGCATCTGCGTCCGCTTCTTCTCGACTGAACCGATCAGGTCTCAGGAAAGTCACGTCCGGCTTGAAACGCGCCGAAGCCCTAGCGGCTCGCTATTCGGAAAATGAGACCGTCAGCAAGACGCTTGTATGGCGGGTCGTTGCCGAGGCGGCCGCCCCGCTTGGCCTTTCAGGATCGGCCCAGGTGATTTTAAATCTGCTCTTTAAGCGCTCAAAA
>CANCAR010000243.1 GCA_947374125.1 Hyphomicrobiales bacterium
CTCGAAGGCTCTCCCCTACCCACGCCAGGCGAAACGGTAACGCTCCGTCTCGACTGGAATAAGCGCTTTGACCGGATGCGTATCCACACGGCGCTGCATCTTTTGACGACAGTTCTCCCCTATCCCGTCACCGGCGGTTCCATTGGCGATGGTGAGGGCCGGCTCGATTTTGATATACCGGACGCAGGCCTCGACAAGGAGCTCTTGACGGTTGATTTAAACGAGCGAATTGGCCGGAATGCGGCGGTGAGCTACCGCTGGATCAAGGACGAGGAATTGGAAGCCAATCCCGGTCTTGTCAAAACCATGTCGGTCAAACCGCCAATGGGCACGGGCCGCGTCCGTCTCGTTGACATTGAAGGCCTCGATCTACAACCCTGTGGCGGGACGCATGTCCTCAATACCTCGGAGATCGGTGGCATTGCGATCACGGCGATTGAGAAAAAGGGTAAAATGAACCGCCGTGTCCGTATCGCCTTTGCTTGAAAGTTGAAACATTCATCATGACCACTCCCCTTTTTGTATCAACCGAATGGCTCGCTGAGCATCTTCAAGACTCAGACGTCGCGATCATTGACGCGAGTTGGTATCTGCCGACCATGAACCGCGACGGCAAGGCAGAATATAAAGCTGGCCATATTCCAGGCGCGGTCCATTTCGATATCGATGCGATTGCCGATAAAGCCACAAGCCTCCCGCACATGCTGCCAAAGCCAGATGACTTCGCTTTAAGCGTCAGCGACATGGGCATTTCTGATAGCGACCATATCGTTGTCTACGACGGCGCTGGCCTGTTCGCCGCCGCACGTGTCTGGTGGACCTTTCGCATCATGGGGGCCAAAAGCGTGTCCATCCTCGAAGGCGGAGCGCCGAAATGGCAGTCAGAAGGCCGGGCTTGGACCGATGCCCCGACCATTAAACCCGCCAAAAAATTCACGCCGCATTTTGCTCAAAGCAATGTCGCGAATTTGGCCGATGTTCAATCAGCGCTTACCACTCAAACCGCTCAGATTGTGGACGCACGCCCGGCGGATCGGTTTCGTGGACAGGCGGCCGAGCCGCGCCCAGGTCTAGCGTCCGGCCACATGCCCGGGAGCTTTAACGTTCAGTTTCCAGATATTGTAGCCAGTGGAAAGCTCAAATCGGATGTTGAAATCCGCTCAGCCTTTATGAAGGCCGGCGTCGACCTTTCCCAACCCATCATCACAAGCTGCGGTTCCGGCGTTTCAGCCGCTATTCTCGCTCTCGCGCTCGAACACATCAACCACCCCGCAAAAGCACTCTATGATGGCTCTTGGGCGGAATGGGGGAGCCGTGCCGATTGCGCGGTCGTGAAGGGATAAATCCCTTCACCCATTCAATGCAAAATCTGGCTAAGGAACAGCTTCGTCCGCTCATGTTGCGGGTTCTTGAAGAATTCATCCGGCGTGTTCACTTCGACGACCTGGCCTTGATCCATAAAAATTACGCGGCTTGCAACTTGCCGCGCAAATCCCATCTCATGGGTGACACAGATCATGGTCATACCTTCTTGCGCGAGCGTTACCATGGTGTCGAGAACCTCCTTGACCATTTCCGGATCAAGTGCCGACGTTGGCTCATCAAACAACATGATTTTCGGGCTCATGCAAAGCGAACGGGCAATCGCTACGCGTTGCTGTTGGCCGCCTGAGAGCTGGCCCGGATATTTATCCGCCTGCTCCGGAATTTTGACGCGACGCAGATAATGCATCGCAATTTCGTCTGCGTCCTTTTTCGGCATTTTTTTGACCCAGATCGGTGCCAAGGTCAGATTTTCTAGAATTGTTAGATGCGGAAAAAGATTGAAATGCTGAAACACCATGCCGACATCGCGGCGGATTTCGTCGATCTTTTTAACATCCGCGGTCAGCTCGGTACCATCAACAATGATCGAGCCCTGCTGGTGCTCCTCTAGCCGGTTGATGCAGCGGATCAGCGTTGACTTGCCGGAGCCAGAAGGACCGCAAATCACCACGCGCTCGCCGCGTTTTACCAGTAGATTAACGTCACGCAGCACGTGAAACGCGCCGAACCATTTGTTCATACCGGTGATCTCAATTGCCTTTTCATTCGTGAGAACGCCGGGGCGTAACGCGCTGAGCGCGGAATGTGAGGACGACATCATACTCTCCTTCAATGCCGGTTACCGGTCGCCAGCCGCCGTTCGACCGAAATCGCGTAGCGCGCCATACCGTAACAAAAAATAAAATAGACCAGCGCTGCAAACAGATAGGCCGCGAGCGGCATTTGAGAAGAGCGCCAATTCGGATCGGCAAGACTTGCTTGGATGGTCCGCAAAAAGTCGAAAATGCCGACAATCGCCACCAAGGTCGTATCCTTAAACAAGCCAATGAAATTGTTGACGATGTTCGGAATCACGATCTTCAAGGCTTGTGGTAAAATGATCTTGATCATCATTTGCCAATAGCCGAGACCGAGCGCCTGCGCCGCCTCATATTGCCCGCGTGGAATGGCCTGCAAGCCACCGCGCACGGCCTCCGCCATATAGGCGGCGGAGAAGAAGCCGACGCCAACCAAAACGCGCAACAATGAATCAGGCCGCCAACCTTCCGGCACAAACAGCGGGAACATGACATTCGCCATAAAGAGAATCGTAATCAACGGAACGCCACGCACAAACTCAATCATCACGACCGAGACGAGCCGTGCAATCGGCATAGATGATCGCCGTCCAAGCGCGAGCAAAATACCAATCGGCAAAGACGCCACAATCCCAACCGTCGAGATGACGATTGTCACGAGGAAACCGCCCCAATAATGGGTCTGCACGGTCGGCAATCCGATGCTCGCCATACCGGATAGCAAGATAAAGCCGACTACCGGGAAAACCAAAAAGAAATAGGCAAAGCCCGAAATTTTGAAAGGCGCCTTCCGCCATAAAATCCAGAAGATTCCAAAGGCCTCCAAGGCGAAGAACAGATCCACTCGCCATCGCTCAGCATCCGGATATTGGCCGTAAACCAGATAACCGAAACGGGCCGTTATAAACCCCCAACAGGCCCCAACCGGATGTTTCACCACATCGGCAAGACAATCCTTTGAACTCGTTGCAGACCAAACCGCATCAATCAGCATGAACTGAACCATGCCCGGCACAACCCACCAAACCGCACCAATCGAGAGCAGAGTAAGGATCATGTTCAGTGGCGAGGAAAAAAGATTCTCCCTCGCCCACAATAAAGGTCCGCTCGTCCGAAACGGTGGGGTCTTTTGTTCAATCACGGTAGGTCGCACGAAAGAGACCGTGGGAGACATCATGTCGGTCATGTCAGCGCTCCACCAGCGCAACGCGCTTGTTGAACCAATTCATAAAGGCGGACGTCAACAGGCTAAAGGTGAGGTAGACCAGCATGGTGATCGACACCATCTCAATCGCCTGCCCCGTTTGGTTAAGCACCGTGCCGGTGAACACATTGACGAGATCGGGATATCCAATCGATACCCCAAGCGAGGAGTTCTTGGTTAGGCTCAAAAACTCGCTGTTAAGCGGTGGAACGATCACTCGCAACGCCTGCGGCATCACGACGAGCCGGAGCGTCTGGTTATCGGTAAGCCCTAGGGAATGGGCTGCTTCCGATTGGCCTTTCGA
>CANCAR010000244.1 GCA_947374125.1 Hyphomicrobiales bacterium
CAATCCGAGTGCTTCGCGAAAATGGTTAGATAATATCCAGGCGAGATGCCGCCGAATTTCAGAAATGCCAGGAATGGGCACCGCCAGACCTGACGTAAATCCCGATTTAAGGATGTCGCCGATCGGTAATTATCTGATCCTTTATCAACAAATTGGCCCAGACGTTGAAATTGTCCGGGTCATTCATGGCGCGCGTCACTGGCAGGAATTACTTTAATAAAAAAGCCCGCAACCATCAAAGGTCGCGGGCTTCTTATGTATCAGACTAAATCAAGCTTACTTGATGTTGTCGTCTTGAGCGTACTTGCCAGCCTTGAAGCTGTGCCAAGCATATTTTGGCTCCTTGACGTCGCCCTTGCCGTCGAAGGCAATCTTGCCAACTGCCGTGTCAAGTGAAACGGCTGCCAAAGCAGGAACAACCTTCTTCGAATCGACCGAACCAGCGGCCGTTGCAGCTGCTGCCCATGTCTTCACGGCTACGTAGGCGTAAAGGGTATAGGTAGCGACTGGCGTGCCACGTGCTACGAACTTATCGCAGATGGCCTTGTTGGCTGGGTTCAAGCAGTGATCTGGTGGATTCGTGAAGATCGCACCATCGGAAGCTGGGCCCGCAATCTGAGCAAATTCGTTATCGCCGAGCGCATCGCCCGAGATGAACTGTGCCTTCATGCCCTGCTCAGCCATCTGCTTAACGAGCAGGCCGGACTCAGGATGGTAGCCAGAGTAGTACAACACGTCGACCTTAAGGGACTTAAGCTTCGACACCATTGCGGTGTAATCCTTTTCGCCGGGCGTGATCGCGTCGACGAGTACAGCCTTCACACCATTGGCTTCAAGAGCCTTGTTGGTCTCAAGCGAAAGGCCAGCAGCGTAAGCCGACTTGTCGTCGAGAACGGCAATGTTCTTGCCCTTGTAGTTCTTAGCGATGAACGCGCCAGCAATCTTGCCCTGCACGTCGTCACGGCCGATGACGCGGAAGATCGATGGACCTGCCCGCTCGTCGGTCAGCTTGATGTTGGTCGAAGCTGGCGAGATCATGATCATGCCTTCTTCGGCGTAAACCTTAGAAGATGGGATCGACGAACCCGAGCAGAAATGGCCGATCACAGCGGCAACCTTCTTGCCAACCATGTCGTTAGCAACGGCAACGGCTTGCTTTGGATCGCACTGATCGTCGCCGATCACGCCAACAAGCTTCTGGCCGAGAACGCCGCCCGAGGCATTGAGTTCTTCAATGGCCAAGGTGAAACCGGCTTTGAACTGCTCGCCAAAAGCGGCGAGGCCGCCGGTGATTGGACCAGCCATGCCGATGGTGACATCGGCGTGAGCCGCCGACGAAGAAAGAGCAACGCCCAGAGCGAGCGCTGACAGAGAACGCGAGAGTTTAATCATATGTTTCAATCCCCCAATGAACTATCAACACACTGCTAAAACCTTGTTTTCGGTTTGAACAGCCTGTCTTAGACGCAAAACTAGACCCTTATCCGTAAGGTGTCATCCGCTTTTTTGTCCGAGACTTCTTACCTCTAGAGCACTGTTTTTGTAAAAACAGAACGGTGCTCTAGTGCTTTGTTTTGTCGCATGTTTTTTTCGATTAACCGGCGACCACTTAATCGAAACATGCTTCAGTGCTCGCCACCGCCGAGATAGGCAGCTCCCACTTCAGGATGGTTTAGAAGGTCGCTGCCCGTGCCCGAAAGCGTGATACGGCCGTTGACCATGACATAACCGCGCGCGGCCAAGCGCAACGCGTGATAGGCGTTTTGCTCGACCAAAAACACGGTGAGCCCTTGAGACTTATTGAGATCGCGCAGTGTCTCGAAAATCTGTTTGGCGACCAAAGGTGCCAAGCCGAGCGATGGTTCATCCAGCAAAAGAAGGCGAGGGCGCGCCATCAAGGCACGGCCGATCGCGAGCATTTGCTGCTCACCGCCCGATAGCGTACCCGCGCGTTGCGTGGATCGCTTTTCGAGGATCGGAAACAGGGCATAGATCCGCGCCAAATCATCGGCGAAATATTTTGGATCAATCGTCACCGCGCCCATTTGCAGATTTTCAAAAACGCTCATGCGTGGGAAAATCCGACGACCTTCGGGCGATTGCGAAATGCCGAGGCGTATAATCTCGTGTGTTGGCATCTCGTGGATTGGTTTGCCTGCAAATGAAACACTGCCGCGCACCGCACGGTTGACGCCGCAAATCGCCATCATCAAGGTCGATTTGCCGGCACCATTGGCACCGATCATGGTAACGATTTCGCCTTCATTGACATCCATATCAATGCCGAAAAGCGCCTGATTGCGGCCGTAAAAGGTTTCAACGCCTCTAACCGCGAGCAAGGGTTGTGTCATCTGTGCGCTTCCCTGTTCTAGTCTTCGACGACGCCAAGATAGGCTTTGATCACGGCAGGGTCATTTCGGACCTCTGTTGCCGTTCCGTCCGAAATTTTACGACCGTAATCGAGGACGATCACGTGATCCGAAATTTCCATCACAACGCTCATATCGTGCTCAATGAGCAGAATGCCGACATTGTCGGTGTCGCGGATCGAGCGTAGGAGCGCATTCAGATCTTCCGATTCTTTCGGGTTGAGACCGGCCGCAGGCTCATCAAGACACAAGAGCACCGGGTCGGTGCACATCGCGCGGGCAATCTCTAACCGGCGCTGATCCCCATAGGGTAACGCGGCGGCTGGATCATCGGCCCGGTCGGTAATCCCGATCCGATCCATCCAGACCTCTGCCTTTGCCTTCGCAGCCTTCTGCGCACGCTGATAGGACGGGGTGTTGAAAATCCCAGCCAAAGTGTAAAGCGAGGCCCTCATCAGATGATTGTGTTGCGCAATCATCAAATTTTCGAGCACCGTCATGCCGCCGAAGAGGCGGATATTTTGGAACGTCCGGGCCACTTTCGCTTCCTGCGAAATCCGGAAATCTTCCATTTCCTCAAGCTTGAACTCTTTGTCGTCCGTATGCGTCAGGACGATTTGTCCCTCGGTAGGCTTATAAAAGCCGGTGATGCAGTTAAACGCTGTGGTTTTACCCGCACCATTCGGACCGATCACAGCGGTAATATGGTTGCGATAAACGTCGAAGGACACGGCGTCGACGGCGGTAAGGCCGCCGAAGCGCATGGTCAGTTGATTAACAGTCAGCAACGGTTGAGACATCTTATCCGCGTCCCTGTGAAATCATAGCGGCTGAGACGGTTTTTTCGTCTTTTAAGAAGACCGTCGGCGTTCGAGTGGATACGATTCCGCGTGGTCGCCAGAGCATCATGAGCACCATCGCAAGCCCGAACAAGAGCAGACGGAGCTGACTTGGGTCAAAATCGGGTCCGAAAATGACCTTCAGGAATTGAAGCTGACGCAACAGCTCAATGCCACCGATCATCGCGATGGCCGAGAACACCACACCTAGCTGGCTCGACATGCCGCCGAGCACCACAATGGCGAGAATGGTCGCCGATTCCATGAAGTTGAACGATTCAGGGCTGACGAAAGCCTGTTTTGCCGCGAAGAAAGACCCAGCAAAGCCGCCAAACATCGCGCCAATCGCGAAGGCTGATAGCTTGGTGTTCACCGTGTTGATGCCGAGCGAACGGCAGGCAATCTCGTCC
>CANCAR010000245.1 GCA_947374125.1 Hyphomicrobiales bacterium
CGAAATTGCCAAATTGATGCCCAGCATAGGCAGCTGCCAGTGGCTCTGCCCCAAGAGGCACGGCATTTCCAGCAAAAATCATTGCCAGATCGCCCGACGAGAGGTGCCCGGTGACCAACCCCAACTCATCCGCTAACTCCGAATTGAAGGCCAAGAGCACGGGCGAGCTAACGGGTGTTGGATGAAGCCGGGCAAAAAATACCTCGGGAAGCTTCGCAAAGCTGTTTTCAAACTGACCTATTGAGATTTCCTGGTACGCCAAGATGCTTCGTTCCTATACTTTAGAGAGATCGGCAACACTCGCCTTAAAACGCTCGCCAAAATCAGGGTGCCACCGTGACAATGGCGGGCGATTTTCGATGATGTCCCCTGCCGCCCATGCGATCCGACGCTCATCCAAGGCGCGGTTCACATCGTTATCGGGGCATAGGATATAAAAATCTCCAGCACCGATGCTTTTGAGCATAAAGCTTACGGTCTCATCCGGTGTCCAAGCCCCTGCGGGCTTTTCGGTCCGACCATTGGCCGTTAATGGGGTGAAGACAAAACCGGGGATCAATAAATGTGCACTGACCAAGCAATTCGGCGTGTTGCGCAATTCATACTGCAGTGCTTCGGTGAAGGCCTTCACTGCCGCTTTCGACACATTGTAGGCAGGATCACCAGGCGGTGTCGTAATGCCCTGTTTTGAACCTGTATTTATGATTAAACTGGGCCTCCCGCCTGCGATCATGGCAGGAGCAAATACGCGGCTGCCTTCGATAATGCCCCAGAGATTAACGTCGATGATGCGCCGCCAATCAGCCGTTGCTCCGAAAATAGAACTTCCCGGCTGGATACCTGCATTGTTCATCAGCACATCAATTGTTCCAAAGGCCGAGCGGGTTTCCGCTTCAAGCCTAATGAGATCGTCCAGCTTACTCACATCGATGGGCCATGCGCGGACAGCGGATGCCCCTTCGAGTGAAGTTAGGGCCACCTCACGGGCCGCCGCATCCAACCGCTCTCCGGCCATATCGGCAATGACGACCCTTAAACCAAGTGCTGCAAACCGCTTTGCCGCCGCAAGCCCAATACCAGAGGCGCCACCTGTGATGACGGCAACATTGCCCGCGCTGAAGGCTTCATTATGGGTCATGGCGCAAGATCCTTATCTTGAAAAAGCAAATTCATCAGATATCGAGTGGGACTATCCATGGACCCAATACGTTGTATTGATCAAGGCACATGCATTTTCTTATATGAGATTATAAATCTTACCCCGTGGCTTTAGCTCAGCGTCAATGATACCGAACCCATCGATTTTCTTACCGTCTGGATTTCTCATGACAAACGCCACCGACACCGTATTCGCGCAATTGACGACCCATTATGAAGCGATCAAGACGCGGCGGTTAACCGATCTTTTTGCTACCGATCCGCACCGTTTCGAGCATTACTCCACGAAGGCCGGACCCTTCCTGCTCGATTGGTCAAAAACGGCCATTGATGACGAGGCGCGCACCCTCTTGTTCGATCTAGCCCGCGCGGCAGAAATTGATGCCAAGCGCGATGCGATGTTCTCAGGCGATCTTATCAACACCACCGAAAACCGCGCTGTTCTCCACACCGCCCTACGACGTTTTGACGACGACCCGATCCATGTCGACGGAAAGGATGTACGGCCCGATATCGTGGCAGAGCGCCGAAAAATGTTCTACTTGGCCGAAAGAATCCGTGTTGGTGAAATCAGAAGTGCCACGGGCGACATTTTTACCGATGTGGTCAATATTGGCATCGGTGGATCTGATCTTGGCCCAGCGATGGCGACACTCGCGCTTGCACCGTACCGTACCGGGCCGCGCCTGCACTTTGTCTCAAATGTCGATGGTGCCCATATGGCTGATACGCTTGAAGGGCTTCAACCTTCACGCACCCTGTTCATTATCGCTTCCAAAACCTTCACCACCATTGAAACCATGACAAACGCGCACACTGCGCGAGGATGGATTGCGGAAGCTCTTGGAGAAGAAGCCATCAGCGAGCATTTCCTCGCCGTCTCCACCGCACTCGACAAGGCCACAGCTTTTCCGATCCGAGCCGATCGTGTCGTGGGGTTCTGGGATTGGGTAGGTGGACGCTATTCCATTTGGTCGTCCATCGGTCTGCCACTCGCTCTTGCCATCGGTTGCCAGCATTTTGAGGAATTCCTAAAAGGTGCCGAGGAAATGGATCAGCATTTTAAGACGGCTCCGCTTGACGCCAATCTCCCCGTCATCCTTGGCTTGGTGGGCGTTTGGCATCGCAATATTTCAGGCTATCCAAGCCGCGCGCTTATTCCCTATGATCAGCGCCTTCAGCGATTTCCTGCCTATGTGCAGCAGCTTGATATGGAGTCAAATGGTAAGCGGATTGGAGCCGATGGAACGCCAATTTCACGCGCCTCAGGTCCGATTGTGTGGGGTGAACCGGGTACCAATTCCCAGCACGCCTTTTTCCAACTCCTCCACCAAGGGACCGACGTGATACCCGTTGAGTTCTTGATCGCAGCCACGAGCCATGAGCCGCATTTACGCGATCATCACGATCTTCTTGTGGCCAATTGCCTTGCGCAATCGGATGCCTTGCTCACTGGACGCTCCGAGGCGGAGGCAGAGCGACAACTTCTCGCGATGGGTCGTTCTACCGAAAAGGCACGATCATTAGCACCCCATCGCGTCTTTGTCGGCAACCGTCCATCTTTAACGCTGGCCTATCCGATCCTGTCGCCCCACACTTTGGGTGCCCTGATCGCGCTCTATGAGCATCGCGTGTTTGTTGAGGCAGCGATATGGGGGTTGAACGCATTTGATCAATGGGGCGTAGAACTCGGTAAAGAACTCGCCACTCAATTGCTTCCTGTTGTCAAAGGAGAAAGACCAACCAACGGTCTGAACGGATCAACCGCCGGCCTTACCCAATGGTTGCAAAGTTCGCGCTTGGATTAGAATTGAAAAAAGATATCAAATAAATTTAATTATGCTACAATATTTGTGTTTTGACGTTTAGTAACTAATGTTTAAATCGCTTTGAGATAAGCACCATTGATCAGGGAATGGAGCTCTTCGAGCATGCTGAATGAGGCGTTACAACGCGAGAGGGCCGGTTTCCCCCGCGAGGCCACCCAAATGCTGGCGGAGCATGTGGCTGAATTGCGCAACCAGAACAAGCCTGTTGCTGTGGGGCTACTTGTTGAATCCGCCCGTCTTTTCATCAATACGGGACGCTATCGAGAAGCAGAAAGCCAAATTCGCGAAGGGCTGAATGTAAGCCCTCGTCATTTTGATCTCTGGAACATGCTCGGCATTGCCTTGCGCCGTCTTGGACGCCCCAATGATGCGTTGATTGCGTTTGATAATGCCACCAAAATTGATCCGAAAAATACGGCTCCGCTCGTCAATAAAGGCAATCTTTTTCTCGATATGAAGCGGAGTGCGGAGGCTGCAACCATTTTCGGCCAACTCGTTCGCTTGAACCCCAAATCGTCCGAATTTCAACGGCTTTTGGGGAATGCCTATATTCAACTCGGCGACCTCACCAAGGCATCAGCCCGTTTTGATACCGCCATCCGTCTAAAGCCCGACGATATAGCGG
>CANCAR010000246.1 GCA_947374125.1 Hyphomicrobiales bacterium
GGCGCAGGCAAATATCTCGCGCAATGGATGGTGCATGGTCAGGCCGAAATCAACATGCGCGAGTTTGATCCGCGTCGCTTCGGCAATTGGGCTGACAAGGATTATACCGACGAAGTCTCCATCGCCGACTACCATCACATGTATTATTGCTACAAGCCCGGCGAGCAGCACACGGTTGGTCGCGGGTTGCGCAAGTCCTCGTTGCACGAAACGCTTCAGGCGGAAGGCGCACAATTCAGCCAGATCTTCGGCTGGGAACGCGCGCGCTGGTACGACAAGAGCGGCAAAGGTGAGGAGTTCTCGTTCAAACGTTCGAATTGGTGGGATGCGGTAAAAAGCGAGTGCGAGGCGGTGCGTAACCGCGTCGGCCTCATGGACCTGTCAACGTTTTCGAAGTTTGAAGTCTCGGGCCCCGACGCCCTGGCCTTTCTCACCCGCATTTGCGCCAATAAAATTCCTGCCAAAGACGGCGGCGTGATGCTTGGGCATCTGTTGAATGCGAATGGGTTTATTGAATCGGAAATCACCGTCACGCGCCTGGCAGAAGATCATTTCTATGTGCTCTCCGCCGCCGTCGCGCAATTGCATGATTTCGATCAGCTTAACTGGCGCGTTGAAAAGGGCGAGAAGGTCACGATCACCGATGTAACCGATGCCTATGGTGTGCTGGTTCTCGCTGGCCCCAAGGCGCGCGACGTCTTGGCCCCGCTGACCGATATCGATTTGACCAACGCGTCCTTCCGGTGGCTGACCGGCAAGGCTGCGACGGTCGCCGGTGTTGCGGGCGTTAGGCTGCTCCGCGTGAACTATGTCGGCGAATTGGGTTGGGAGTTGCACTGCCCGATGGCCGATATGCCGAAGGTCTTTAAGGCCCTGATGGCGTCTGGCAAAGCCCACGGCATCCAGCTCTTTGGCACCTATGCGATGAACTCGCTCCGGATGGAGAAGGCTTATCGCGGCTGGGGATCAGAACTCACCAATGAAGTCACGATGATCGAAGGCGATATGGAACGCTTCGTCGATTTCAACAAAGACTTTATCGGCAAGCCCGGCACCTTAAAATCCAAGCAAGAAGGTCCGCGTATCGAACTCGTTTATCTGGCGGTCGAGGCGGTTGATAATGATTGCTATGGGAATGAGCCCATCTATCACGAGGGTCGAATGGTTGGTATCACCACCAGCGGCGCCTATGGCCACGCAACCGGGCAATCCTTGACCTTTGCCTATGTCGAGCCGGCGCTTGCCACACCCGGCACAGCGTTTGAGATTATGATGATGGGTAATAGGTGCAAAGCGCATGTGTTGGCCGAGCCAGCGTGGGATCCGAAAAACGAACGGCTTCGCGCCTAAGGAAATGAAACCATGAGTGGATTGCGGCAGGCCTATCCGGAAATCGAGCCCTATCGGACCGGACGCCTCCGCGTCTCGGATATCCACGACCTCTATTTCGAGGAATGCGGCAATCCGAATGGTAAGCCTGTCGTGCTGTTGCATGGCGGACCCGGTGGGGGCTCTAGCCCCTTCATGCGGCGATTACACGACCCCTCTGCCTACCGGATCATCCTGTTTGATCAACGTGGCTCGGGGCGTTCCACCCCGCACGCCGAATTGCGGGACAACACGACGTGGGATTTGGTCGCCGATATGGAGCGGTTGCGGGAGCATCTCGGCATCGGCAGATGGCAGGTGATGGGTGGCTCATGGGGCTCAACGCTGGCGCTTGCTTATGCCGAGCTTTGCCCGAACCGCGTTACTGAGCTGATCTTACGCGGCATCTTCATGCTGCGCCGCGAGGAATTGCTGTGGTTCTATCAATCGGGTTGTCATTGGCTCTTTCCGGATGCGTGGGAAAACTATGTTGCTCCGATCCCCGAAGGAGAGCGGGGCGATATGATTGGAGCCTATTATAAGCGCCTCACCTCGCTCGACAAAGCCGAGCAAATCCGTGCCGCCCGCGCATGGAGCCAATGGGAAGGGACAACGATTTCGCTTTTGCCCGATCCCGCCCGCGTCGATTATTTTGGCGAAGAGAATTACGCACTGGCCTTCGCGCGGATCGAATGTCACTATTTCCAAAATCGTGGTTTTTTTGATCGCGATGACCAATTGCTCGCCAATGCCGATAAGATCGCCGATATTCCAGGCTACATCATCCATGGCCGCTATGACGTGGTAACGCCCGTTAAAAACGCTTGGGACCTGCATAAAGCTTGGCCTTTAGCCGACCTCCGGATCGTGCCCGACGCAGGCCACGCCGGTACCGAGCCGGGCATTCTCGATGCCGTGATCGCGGCCACGGATGGGTTTCGATAACCTCAAAAAGACGGTAGACAAAATTACGCGAATAGCGTAGTTTATAAGCTATCCTTTTCGAGTGGGACGAAGCAAAAAGCCATCGAAATCTCCGGGAGCGGCAGCTTGATTTCGCAAGTGCTGCATTGATTTTTGAAGGTCCTGTTCAAACGGCGATTGATGACCGTAAAGCCTATGGGGAAGAGCGGATCATCGCTATTGGCGAGGTGGATGAGGTTATTTTGGTTGTGGTTTACACCGACCGCGGAGAGGTTAGGCGGATTATTTCCGCCCGCCATGCCAATAAAAAGGAGCGCGAGATATGGCAATCATTCGTCAATCGTTAGAGGATATTCGCGCAGCAAAACGCGGACGTCCACCGCTTCATCAAGCGACCGATGCGGATATTGCCTGCGCGATCCTAGACGACCCCGATACGGTGCCCGAAGTAACGCTCGATCAGATCATCGCGCCAAAAAATCTTCGCCGTCGGCTTAATATGACGCAGGAACAGTTTGCGGAGGCCATCGGCCTTCCGGTCGCAACCTTGCGGAACTGGGAGCAGGGCCGCAACAGCATCGATCCTGCCGGTAAATCGCTCCTCATTTTGCTCGCGCGTGATCCAGAAGCTGCATTGGCGACGCTCGCCGCCGCGCGCGCGGCTTGATCACGGCGCTGGAATTAAGCTTCTTCCGACCAATCGACGACGTTTAAACCCGGCACCCGGAAAAATTCGCGCGTATTGGCGGTAACAAGCGTAGCCCCCCGGCTTCGGGCTTGGGCGGCGATGAGGTAGTCATAATGACCAATAGGTTGCCCAATTTTTTCAAGATCAGCTCTAATATCGCCCGCATGCTGGGCGTCATCGGCTTCGAACGGGAGAACGGTGATGCCATGATTTAAAAATTCTTTTAGCATGGCCTCGGATCGGCCCCTGACTGTGCTACGTGCGCATCCATAGAGTAGTTCATATAGAGCAATTATTGGCAACGCGACGGGTAGTCGCTGCTGAAAATGGGCGTTCAATTTTTCTCGGACCGCCGGGATACGACCGTTTATCGCGGCAATCACGACATTTGTATCAAGACACATCATTCGTCAAAAAATACCCTGCGATCTGGCGCTGGTGGCACATCGTCCAAGCCAACATCCTCTAGAAAGCGGGCTCCACCGATCGCGTCAATCTTGGCCCAGAATTCAGCCGCGTTATACGGCTTATCTACCGGCTCCAAAATCACCTGTTCCCCAACCCGCCGAACCTGTACCTCTGTCCCCTCGAACCGGAATTCCTTCGG
>CANCAR010000247.1 GCA_947374125.1 Hyphomicrobiales bacterium
TCTGGCGTCGTAAAGCAAACGGGCTTGCAATGTCCATCCTCTCCTTTTAAGCCTCTTTCATGCCCATTCTCTCCATCCAGTCCCATGTCGCTTACGGCCATGTCGGAAATTCTGCAGCGGTGTTTCCGCTGCAGCGCCTCGGCTTCGAGGTGTGGCCGGTGCATACGGTGCAATTTGCGGCTCATACAGGTTATGGGCCGCCTCGGGGCCAAGTGTTTGACGCTTCCCATATTCGCGATGTGATTGAGGGTATCGCCGCACGCGACGTGTTTTCGCGCTGCGAGGCGGTGCTTTCGGGCTATATGGGCTCATCCGCGATTGGCGAGGCGATTTTGGATGCGGTCGCCCATGTGAAAGCAGCCAATCCGCACGCGCTTTATGCGTGTGATCCGGTGATGGGTGACGTTGGTAAAGGCTTTTTTGTGCGCCCTGAAATGCCAGACTTCATGCGTGATCATGTCGTGCCGCAAGCGGATATGGTCACCCCCAATTTGTTTGAGTTGGAAGCGCTGACGGGCATTGAGTGCATGACGCTTAATGACACGAAACGCGCGGTACAAGCGCTACATGCGAAAGGCCCGCGCGTGATCTTGCTCACCTCTGCGGTGATTGAGGAGACGCCATCGGACATGATCGATATGGTGGCATCCGATGGAATGGGTCTGTGGCGTGTCCGTTCTCCGCGACTTGGCTTTTCGCCTAATGGTGCGGGCGATTTAACGGCGGCGTTGTTTTTGTCATCATATCTTAAAAATCAATCGGCACCCGAAGCGCTGACTCATGCGGCATCATCCGTTCATGCGGTGTTGGAGGCAACGCTTCACAAGGGCGGCGGTGAATTGGCGCTGATTGCGGCGCAAGAGGCGTTTGTTGCGCCACCGAGGATTTTTAAGCCGGAGCGGTTAGCATGAGCCGCCGTTTCTTCACGCTGGATGTGTTTACGCATAAGGCGCTTGCGGGCAACCCGCTCGCTGTCGTGCTTGATAGCGAAGGGCTTGATGATCAGGCGATGCAAGCCATAGCAGGTGAGTTCAATCTGTCGGAGACCGTGTTCGTGTTTGCGCCAAAGGATAGCGCCAATCGGGCGGCGTTGCGGATTTTTACGCCCGGACGCGAACTGCCATTTGCCGGCCATCCAACGGTGGGTACGGCCGTTTTGCTGGCGATGTTGGATGGCGTAGGGCAGGGCACAAAGCGCTTTGTTTTGGAAGAAAAAGTAGGCCTTGTGCCTTGCAAGGTCGAAGGACGGAGCGATGGGGGTGTGGAGGCGACTTTCACCTTGCCGCGCATGCCACAACGGATTGAGACGGCGGCGGATGATGCCAAGATTGCTGAGGCGATTGGCGTCGCCGTGGATGATATCGGGTTTGATCGCCATCAGCCTGCGGTGTTTTCTGCAGGGGTTGGGTTTACGCTGGTGCCGCTCAAGACCGTCACGGCGGTTGAGAAAGCGCGGATCAACCGTGAGCCTTGGATTGCCGCGATCAGACCGGCTGATCATGCGAATGCCTTTATCTATTGCCGCGAGACGGTGGAGACCGGCCACCATTTCCATGCCCGAATGTTCGCGCCCGATCTCGGCATTGGTGAGGACCCCGCAACGGGGAGCGCCGTTGCCGCCTTTGCGGGTGCTATTGCGGAGTTTGAGGGGCTTGAGGATGGCACCCATCGTTTCGTGATCGAGCAGGGCTATGAGATGGGGAGGCCATCGCAGATTAGACTCGAGATGGATGTTGTGGGGGGTGCTTTGGTAGAGGCGCGGATAGGCGGGAGCGCGGTGGTGATCAGCGAGGGGGTATTGCGGATTTGATGTTGTCTCAGTTGTGGCCTGTGAAGCGCGCCAAGGTGATAACAGCCCCTAAAATGACGAGCGTTTGAAAGCCTATAGAACCCACAATCCATTTCAGCACGTCGCTGCACAGCGTTTCAATCTTGGTATCGAGGCGCATTTCCATTTCACGCATGTCAAATTTCAGCTCTATCCGCAGATCCTTAAGATCGGCTTTGGTTGCCAATTGATCCGATGTCGCGTCAGATATCGCAAAGGCCAGCCCTTCCGACTGTTCCTGCGTGAACTTCGCCTTGTCGCGAAGCGTCTGGGCAAATTTCAGCGTATCGAAGGCGAGTGTTGTCACCGGTGTACCCTCGTTGTGCACCACATCGAATGGATATCCACGCGGCTTAAAATGCGCCTTTCGTGATGTGTTTTCAAGCCTCATCTGGCCCAATGCACCTGTCTTAAAGGACAGGTCTTGCGTTTCTCGCCCATTTTCATATAGTCTCACCAAATATTAACTGTTCTTGTGATTCAATCATCGCTGGAATGGGATCAAAAGGATTGGACGCCGTGGCCGCATCAGCGACCCTTTTAACCGTCATGACCTTGGCTCTCGTGATGAGCCGGGCGTTGTCGCGTCCGCTTGCAGCCCTCCTTCTTCTTAGACGCCCCTGAGGGCCGGCCGGGCAAAAGCCTGGGCGCTCAGGGGATTGTTTAATCATCACGCCGCACCAAACGGCCCGCGGGACCCCTTAGAGCGCGTTCCGGGCCATTATGAGAGAAGAAGGACCAAGCCAATGTTATCTGCATCTGAAAAAGACCGCGTTATTATTTTTGACACCACCTTGCGCGATGGCGAACAATCGCCCGGCGCTTCTATGACCTTGGAAGAAAAGCTCGAAGTGGCTGATCTGCTGGATGCCATGGGCGTCGATATTATCGAGGCGGGTTTCCCAATCGCATCGAATGGTGATTTTGAGGCGGTATCTGAGATTGCCAAGCGCATCAAGCGGGCAACGGTGGCGGGCCTCGCGCGCGCGATTAATGCCGATATTGATCGGGCAGGCGAAGCGGTTAAGGGTGCCTTCAAGCCGCGCATCCATACGTTTGTTTCGACGTCACCCATTCATCTCGAGTTTCAGATGAAAAAGAGCGAGGAAGAGGTCCTGACCATCATCACCTCAACTGTAGCGCGTGCTCGTAATCTGGTAGCAGATGTCGAATGGTCGGCGATGGACGCAACGCGCACGCCGATTGAGTATCTCTGCCGCTGTGTTGACGCAGCGATTAAGGCGGGGGCTACCACCATCAACCTGCCTGATACGGTTGGTTATGCCACGCCTGATGAATATCGCGATATGTTCCGCCAAGTGCGCGAGCGGGTGACTAATTCCGACAAGGCGATTTTCTCCGTGCATTGCCATGACGATTTGGGCTTGGCGGTTGCCAACTCCTTGGCGGGGCTTGAGGGTGGCGCGCGGCAGATTGAGTGCACCATCAATGGGCTTGGCGAACGCGCAGGCAATGCGGCATTAGAAGAAGTCGTAATGGCGATTAAGACCCGCGGTGATGTGTTGCCTTATGCCACCGGCATTGAATCCACGATGCTCACGCGGGCGTCTAAACTCGTGGCGGCAGTGACGTCGTTCCCGGTGCAATACAATAAGGCCATTGTGGGCCGAAACGCATTTGCGCATGAAAGCGGCATCCATCAGGATGGGATGCTCAAGAACCAGCAGACCTATGAGATTATGACACCTTCCTCGGTTGGTGTTTCAAAGACGTCGCTTGTCATGGGCAAACATTCGGG
>CANCAR010000248.1 GCA_947374125.1 Hyphomicrobiales bacterium
TGTGAGATTGTCGTCAATGGTCGCCAAGCTGACATCTTGCACAGCACAGCCGAAGAAATTCGCAAGGCAACGGGTGCGATCGTCCATGAAGTCATTGGCGATGTCTCAGACCGCGCGGTGCAAGACGCGCTGTTGTCCGCGTGCCCCGAACCCGATATTCTCATCAACAACAATGGCGGCCCACCGCTTAAGGATTTCCGCACGCTCGACCGCGACGCAATCGTGGGTGGCGTGGTACAGAACATGGTCACACCGATTGAACTCGTGCAGCGTGTCATCGACGGTATGGTCGCGCGGCGCTTCGGGCGCATCGTCAACATCACCTCGGCTTCCGTCCTGACACCGATCAGCGGGTTGGATCTCTCCTCAGGCGCACGTGCCGGATTAACGGCCTTTCTCGCAGGCGTTGCCCGTGATGTTGCTCATGCCAATGTGACGATAAATTCAATTCTACCCGGCATGTTCGACACCGACCGGATCCGCAGCAATTTTGCCAATGCGGCAACTCGCCTCAACATCCCGGAAGACAAGGTTCGCGCGGACCGGATCGCGGGCGTACCAGCCAAGCGGCTGGGGGAAGCCGATGAATTCGGCAAACTCGCGGCGTTTCTATCAAGCGCGCATGCGGGCTATATCACCGGGCAAAATCTGCTCATCGACGGTGGCGCGTTCCGCTCGGCTTTCTAAATCCCGCAGTAAGGACTGCCCTTCGGTGAACCCGCTTTTAGGCATCGGACTAAAAATCATCTCGACCTTCGCGTTCCTCGCGATGTCGACGCTGGTCAAGCTCGCCAGCACCGATATGCCGATTGGTGAGCTGATGTTTTTCCGTGCCTTTTTCGCGATGGTACCCTTAGGTCTTTGGCTGTGGTGGACCGATGAATTGCGTAGCGCGGTCAAGACAACCCGGCTCGGTGGCCATCTTGTTCGCTCCATTTCGGGCTCCGGCGGCATGTATTTCGGGTTTGCGGCATTAGCACTGTTGCCGCTGCCGGATGCAACCGCCATTGGCTATCTCGCCCCTTTGGTGGCTACCGCCCTAGCGGCTTTGCTCCTGAGGGAAGATGTTCGTCCCTATCGCTGGGCGGCTGTCGGGATTGGCTTTTTAGGTACCTTGGTGATGGTCGCCCCGCATATCGCCCAACGCGATGTATCGGCCTTTGTCATCGCAGGCCCTGCCCTTGGCGCGTTAGCCGGCCTTACCGCCTCGGCTTGCAACGGCTTCTCATCCATTCAAATTCGGAAATTGGCGCAAGTTGAGCGCACTGGAACCATTGTGTTCTATTTTCTGCTGGTCACCTCTATCATCGGGCTTCTCACTTCGGTCTGGGTTTGGCGGCAACCGACCCAAAACGAAGCCATATTGCTGATTTGCTCAGGGATTTTGGGGGGAATTGGTCAAATTTTGATCACCTCCAGCTACCGCTTTGCCGATGCCTCTGTCATCGTTTCGTTTGAGTATTCGAGCTTGGTCTGGGCAGTCGCCATCGGCTTTTTTCTCTTTGGCGACATTCCGCATCCAGCCGTGTTTGCAGGTGCCGCAATCGTGATTGCTTCGGGCCTTTATGTTGTTTATCGGGAACGTCGAACAAGCCGTGCCACGCGTGCGGCTGAAGCAGCCCTTGTCGAAACGCCACTGTGAGCGCCTTATCATGACCGCCATCTCTGTCACCATAGCGGGATCCGATTCAGGAGGCGGAGCGGGCATTCAAGCCGATTTGAAAACTTTTTCGGCGCTCGGCGTCTATGGTGCAAGCGTGATCACCGCTCTAACGGCACAAAACACACTTGGCGTAACCGCCATTCACGATGTGCCTGCCGATTTTGTTTCAGCACAAATCGATGCTGTTTTCTCGGATTTAGCCGTGAACTCCGTTAAAATTGGTATGTTAAGCCGGGTTGACACCATCCACGCCGTGTCCGCTGGTCTTGATCGATGGACGCCTTCTTTCACGGTCCTCGATCCCGTGATGATTGCAACCAGCGGTGATCGGCTGATCCGGGACGATGCGGTTGGCGCGATCCTGTCCCACTTGTTTCCCCGCGCCACATTGATCACACCCAATCTCGCCGAGGCGGGCACTCTGCTCGGCGAAGCGATGTCGACGGACGAAATGGAGATGGAGCGGCAGGCCAAAGCACTCTTGGCGCTCGGCGCCCGCGCCGTGCTGATGAAGGGCGGGCACGGAACAAGCGAGGAAAGCGCGGATCTATTGGTCACCCCCAGCGGAACCGAACGGTTTTCGGCCCCGCGGATCGCAACGCGCAACACCCATGGAACGGGCTGCACGCTATCCTCGGCCATCGCAGCTGGCCTCGCCAAAGGCTTGTCGCTTCGTGACGCCGTTGCTCAGGGAAAAACCTATGTGACGGCGGCGCTCATCGCCTCCTCTACCCTTCAAATCGGACAGGGCAGCGGGCCTGTTCACCACTTCCACGCTTATTGGAAATGATTCCTGCTTGGCTCACACCGCGCTTGCGTTTGACGCTTTCGACCCTTGGTATCGCGCAGATCATCAATTGGGGCGTGCTCTATTACACGCTCGCCCTCATCGGTCCTCACATTGTGAGAGAAACCGGATGGTCGGATGAATTTGTCTATTCAGGATTCGGTGTCGCAACGCTCATAACCGGGCTTCTTGCACCCGTTTCAGGGTCGGGCATTGATCGGTTTGGCGGGTTACCGGTGATGGTAGCGGGCACGCTGATCGGCGCATTGGGTACAGCCCTTCTCGCCATGAGCTATACGCCCGCACTCTACCTCATCGCTTGGGCGGTCATGGGTGCTGGAATGTCGGCTTGTCTTTATGATTCCGCGTTTGCCGCCATTGCTCGCTTCGCGGGTTCGGCGACGCGCAAATCGATTTCGCTGGTGACACTCATCGCAGGCTTTGCCTCAACAGTTATCTGGCCTTTGACCTCGGCGCTGCTCACTCTGTTCGATTGGCGAGGCGTGTGCCTGATTGATGCCGCGCTGATCGCCTGTGTCAGTGCGCCGATGCTGGTTATAAGCCTTCGAGGAAACACCATGCCTGCGCCAAGTCCCACGATTTTGGACAACGTCGAGGCCGGATCAATCCCGAAAGGCCAGCTTTTGGCGGAGAAGCATTTTTCAGGCGCGATGGTGTTATTTGCCATCGTGTTGACCTCGCTCGGCTTTGTAGCCAACGCACTGTCGGTGCACGTTATCACCCTGTTCCAGTCGCTTGGGATTAATGCCGCAACGGCTATTCTCGCGGGGTCATTGATCGGACCGGCGCAAGTTGGTGCACGTATTCTAGAACTCGCCTTTGGCCGACGCCTTAGTGCCATGGGGCTGGGAATGGTGCCGGTCATCTTGATGCCGTTGGCGTTTGCCATTCCGCTCTTACTAACGGCCACATCCAGCGTGGCCATCCTGTTTGGCCTTGTCTACGGTGCCGCCAATGGATTGGCGACGATTGCGCGGGGTGTTGTGCCCTACGCACTGTTCGGCCCAAACGGCTATGGCCGACGCTTAGGCCTCATAACAGCCCCGACTCTGTTGGTGAAAGCCACGTCACCCGCCATTTTCGCTGCGATCATGACGGGGTTTGG
>CANCAR010000249.1 GCA_947374125.1 Hyphomicrobiales bacterium
CCGTATGGGGCGACAGTAATACATCGTCCCGGCTAAAAAGCGGATGGTCGGCAGCAGGCGGCTCATCCAAGAACACATCAAGCCCAGCGCCCGCCAAGCGCCGCTCTGAAAGCGCTGCTACCAGCGCTGCCTCATCAATCATCCCGCCGCGTGCCGTATTCACCAACAAAGCCGTTGGCTTCATGGCGGCAAGCTCGGATGAACCGATCAGCGGCTTTTCTCCCGTCTTAGGCGCATGGATGGTCACAAAATCGGCCCGCGCCAAGCCCTCATACAGCGAGGCAACCGGCTCAGCCCCACCCGCGCGGATCGCCTCCGGCGTCTGGCTCGGGCTATAGGCCAAAATATTCATGCCAAAGCCTGAAGCCATGCGCGCAAAGTGCCGCCCGATCCGGCCGAAGCCGATAATCAGCACGGTCTTTTCATAAAGCTCAATGGAATCAAACCGATGCCGCGCATTCCACGCGCCACCCCGTGTCGCCGCATCATAGCCCCGGATCTTTTTGGCCAGTGCAAGGATCATCATCATCGCGTGCTCAGCCACCGGTCGCGAATTGACATCGCCGATAATCGCCAGCGGAATGCCCCGCGCATTCAACGCCGCAACGTCAACCGCATCATACCCTACCCCGTGGCGCGACACGATTTTAAGCCTAGGGGCTTTGGCAATCGTCTCAGCCGGAACCGGCTGGGTACGCACCACAAACGCATCGGCCTTGTGGATCAGACCCACATAGCCCTCATGGGTCATATCCGGCACATAGTCATAGGTAACGCCTTGGGTGGCGTCTAACAGAGCCAAGCCTGCGTCGTGAATTTTTCCGGCAACGAGTAAATGGGGCATGCAAGGGACCTTTTTTTGACAATCCCTACCCTAGACGTCCGATGATGGCGATCAATTTTCTTCGATCAGCGATTTAACAAAGCCATCCAATTCCGCCTTAGTGGTGCAGGCGGTTTTTGCATCATAGGCGATGCCATAGGTGCAATTCAGCGGCGGCTCTTTGGTAGATGAGCCCGCGCGCTTCGTTACCTCGAGATAGGCGGCATAGATGCGGTTTTCAAACGCATCGACCAAATAATAGGTCGTCAAAAACTCACCCGGCTTCACCACCTTAAAATCCAGCGTAAAGAAGCATTTATCGGTCTTTTCGCGATAAATCGGCTGATACTGAATGTGCCTAACCTGCCCGCCCTCTTGGCTCCAGATCAGTTTTTCTTCCGTCAAATGATTATCGAGCGACTGCTTCGAGGCCTGCAGACACGAGGCACTCACTCCATTGGCATGGGCCGGCGCATCGTTGGCGGCCAAAAACACGATGAAAATAAAAAACAACGCAAACAAAGGCTTCATTCCAAGGCAATCCGGTTCAACAAGGTCAAAGCGAGAAAATGAGTGGCACCCTAAGGGGTACGCACAAACACGCATAGCGCCAAAAACGGCGCTGTCAAAGGAGATTTATGAAAGATTTATGTCAGTTGAAAATATAGGTCATAAAACGCAGCAAGATGTCGACGCCTACCCTCCGGCTCGCCGCGCGGCGTCAGCAAGAGCCTCTTCGCCCCATTGATTGAGACTTTTACCAGACGTTTCGGCCGCCACCGCCGCCATCGCATGCACAGCCGGATCAACCCGCAGCATCAGCTTGCCAGAATAGGATTTCTGCGGTGGCTTACCAATTTTGGCACACACCGAGATGTAATCGTCGACGGCCTCGTGGAAGGCATCTCTGAGCTCATCAACACTCACGCCGTGAAAGCTAACGGTGTCAGCTATTCCGGCAATCCGGCCAAAGAATAGGCCATCGTCATCATCGAATTCAACATGGGCCGAATAGCCTTTGAACCGCATCATACTCATGGCTTGACCCCTATTTTCTCTAAAAATTCCCGAGTTTGCTACCATGGTGACTTTTTTAGCCCAAAAAGTCACAAACGTTCTCTTCCTGTTCACGGTAACCGCTTCGCAGCGATAACCTTAAACTATTGAAAAGATTGGTGTTTTGATGGTGGGCGCTGTAGGTTTCGAACCTACGACCCGCTGATTAAGAGTCAGCTGCTCTACCAACTGAGCTAAGCGCCCATCAAAACAAAGGCGGGGCATTGCCCCGCTGAGCGCTTGATTAGCAAAGCACGCCCTCGCATGCAAGCGCTATCCTTCCAAAATCGCAAAGAGCGTGTACGGGGCATAAGAAATCACAGTTCCGCCTTATTGATGGTCCGGATGATGCATGAATTCGGGAGCGTCGGTAATCGGGCGTCAGTAAATTGGCAGAAGGCGACACCCATGCGTAAGCGGCCCTCTCCTCCATCCCCTGCTCGGGAACAGCGATCAAACAACCACTCTTTGTTGACCAGCGAAGAATTGGCCATGCTCACCGATTTCCACGATGCGTCTACCCTCGCCGTTCAGCAACCGGCGCTCATCGCGCGTCTAGCCCAGCGTACGCTTCCTTTCGTCCTATCTGGCTTTTGCATCGCGCTTGCAAGTGCGTTGCCTACCTCACTTGGCGAGCCCTTTAACAAGCCTGTCCTTTCCGAACCAGCGGTCGAGGCGAAAGCCGCCCAAGCACCGGGGTGGATGGCCTTTCAGGATTGGCAGGCCCGGATCACCAAGGGCCCTGGCATCACGGTGAGCCCGCCGGTAACCGCTGGCGCTCAGGAGCGTGTCATGGAAGCGGCAACGCCGCAAACGCTTCAATCTCTCCGGCCTTCGGACGCGGCAGACAAGAGCATAGCTCGAAGCGAACCGCCCGCTCCAGATGGTCCACCCAGCCAAACGGTGCAAGTCAGCCAACAGGCCTCGTTAGCGGTACCAACTCCATCACCTACCACTGCCACACCAAAATCGGCGGCCTCGCCCTCGAAAAGCACAGCAATCCCTGCAACAAAAAGTGCACCAGCTAATCTCTTTGCGGCCCTCTTCAGTGGATCGACCGGAGCTACCACCTCATCAGGCTCAGGCGGTAAAATCGTGTCCGTAAGCGCATCCCGCGCTACTCTTGCAAATGTGGTTTCAAACCTCTCCGCTGGCTTCGGTTCAAAATCGAATACAGGTTCCGGCTTTGGCTCAAGCGCAGCGTCGTCATCCAGCTCGAAAGCAGGATCCAGTTCAAGCTCATCCTCAAAGTCGAACAGCGGCTCGGCCTCAAATGGTGGGGGCAATGGGAGAACGGGTGGCGGTGGCGGCCTCGGCTATGGCGGCAGCCGTAGGGGCTAAATCAAAAATCAAATGCGCCTTAGGCCCTGCCTAAAGCGCATCCGCCCTATTAGCCCGCCATCAAGGTTTGCGGATTAATCCCGCGCTGGCGCTTGGCCATGAGCTTGTTCAACGCCGCCAGATAGGCGCGGGTTGAAGCAACCAACGTATCCGGATCAGCTGCTTTCGCAGTCACAGAGCGACCATTTTCGCCCAAACGCACGGAAACCTCGGCCTGCGCATCGGTTCCCTCAGTGACAGCATGAACCTGATAAAGCTCTAACTGCGCCTCGTTTGGCACCAAGGCCTTAATCGCATTAAAGCACGCATCCACCGGTCCATTACCCGAGGCTTGAATGGTT
>CANCAR010000250.1 GCA_947374125.1 Hyphomicrobiales bacterium
GGGTGTTGGTCTGGTCCTTTTCAAAAATCTCCAGCCGTCCTTCGTCAGACTGAACAAGGCCTGCGATGGTCCTTAAGATCGTTGTTTTCCCAACGGAACTTGGGCCAAACAGAACAAAAAATTGCCCTTCCGCAACATCAAAGGACACCCGCTTCAGTGCATGCACCGAGCCATAGGCCTTTGAGATACCGTCTAAACGAAGCGCAACAGCCGAATGACCCGTCATCACCCATCCCTGAATTTTTTCTTGGGAAGAAGTTAACAGCAAAAACCGGTTTGACAAGAACCTGAATCTTTTTTCTGAGGTCTCCTGTTTTGTTTTATGAAATGACACTCCAAAATCGAACTTGAAGTCCGATCTTCAATCATAGGTTGTTTATTGAATTGAATATTTCTTGAAATCTATCTGCTAAATTTATTAGGATTGAAAATTTTTAACGAAATTTTTTTGTGGAATAGTTGTTGCGCGCAATACCTCAGATAATTTTACAAAGAAATTTTATCCTAAGACTCTGATAATTCGCTATTTTATACAATTTTTAATATCTAAATGGAGAAATGAGATAAATTGGGACAATAACGCCGTTATTTTGATGCAATCATTTTTATTTCTTTTTAAATTTCATATATTTAGATAAAGATAATTTAAATTATAAATTAATTTTTTTGCAGCGCAGCATTATCGAAGCAAAACATAAAAATTAAACGATAATTCTGACATATTCACATAAAAAATTTGTTATATTTTTTATTTTTACGTCCGTCTGAATCGAATTGGAATCGTTCGCTTGACCCAAGAATATCCGTTACTTATGATCCAAGTTAAGGTTTTTCGCTGATAAGACCAGTTGGTCGGTTCAGTAAAAAAGACGTTGCGGAATCCAATCCGCTTTTCAGCATGGGGAGGAGAGCGGGGCATGATATTTGCCGCGTTTCGGGCTATTACTTCAAAAGCTTTGAACTGGTTTGGCTTAGGTCGTTCGGTCGACCGTCTTGCCTTGAGCCCATGCCTTGGAAGATTGGCCTAATGCCCCGAATTTTGGTTGCTGGCACGGCCGATACAAAGGGCGAGGAACTCGCCTATTTGGCACAATTGGTTTGTGATGCGGGCGGTACGCCAATTCTCGTGGATCTGGGTATTGGACAAGCGACGATACCGGTTGATGTTTCAAATAGTGCGGTCGCAAAGGGCTTCTCTGAAGCTTTAGACCTGCTTGGATCGGACGACCGAGGGGCAGCCGTTACCGCAATGGGCAAGGCTTTTGCCTCTTATTGTGCATCCCAAAGCGGTTACGATGCGGCCATCGGCATTGGCGGCGGTGGCGGTACATCAATGGTGTCGGAGGGTTTTCGTACCTTGCCGATCGGCTTTCCCAAACTCATCGTGTCGACCATGGCCTCGGGCAATGTGGCCCCTTATGTCGATATCAACGATATCGGAATGATCTATTCGGTAACCGATTTTGCGGGCCTTAATCGATTGAGCCGAACGATTTTACGGAACGCCGCTTTTGCGATTGTCGGTATGGCAAAGGCCGCCAAAAGCGAGGTGGGGTCAAAGCCTGCCATCGGTCTCTCGATGTTTGGCGTCACGACACCTTGCGTGACGTCCGTGGTTGATCGCTTGAAAAATAACTACGATTGCTTGGTTTTCCATGCCACTGGATCGGGTGGCCGAGCGATGGATAAATTGGTCGATAGCGGAATGATCGGGCGTCTAATCGACGTGACAACCACTGAAATTGCGGATGAACTGTGTGGCGGCGTACTTTCCGCAGGTCCTGATCGCCTTGGATCCGTTGCGCGAATGGGGATACCCTATGTCGGGTCCGTCGGCGCGTGCGATATGGTCAATTTCGGTCCTGCCGAAACAGTACCGACAAAATTCAAGGACCGGCTCTTCTACCACCACAATCCGCAGGTCACCTTAATGCGAACAACCGCCGAGGAATGCGCCGCCATCGGCCGCTTCATCGGCGATAAATTAAACGCCTGTTCTGGCCCCGTCCATATTCTCATTCCCGAAGGCGGTGTTTCCATGCTGGATGCGCCCGGTCAACCGTTTCACAATCCGGAAGCGAATAGTGCCCTCTTTGACGCGATTGAGCAGACCTTCAAACCTAAGTCCGACACGGTTTTTGAAAGACTTCCCCTCCATATCAACGCCCCAGAATTTGCGGATGCAATCGTTCGGGCCTTTGAAAAACAAATGAAGTGAGAAATGGATATGAACCGATCGGATCGAAAAACCATTCTTGAAAAATTCCACTCGATGGTTGACCGTCGCATCCCCATTATCGGCGGCGGCGCAGGAACCGGATTGTCGGCAAAATGCGAGGAAGAGGGCGGGATTGACCTGATCATCATCTATAATTCTGGCCGTTATAGGATGGCCGGGCGTGGCTCGGCAGCGGGACTCTTGGCGTTCGGCAATGCCAATGAGATTGTGAAGGAAATGGCCCGCGAGGTTCTGCCGGTCGTAAAAAGAACACCGGTTCTTGCGGGCGTTAACGGCACCGATCCCTTTGCCCTTATGCCTCATCTTCTCGCTGAGCTGAAAGCCATGGGATTCGCTGGTGTTCAAAATTTTCCAACCATCGGTCTATTTGATGGTGTCATGCGCGCCAGTTTCGAAGAAACCGGCCTTGGCTATGGCTTAGAGGTCGACATGATCGGGCTTGCCCATCAGATGGATCTTTTAACAACGCCCTATGTCTTCAATCCGGATGAGTCGACCGCCATGGCAAAGGCGGGTGCTGACATTATCGTAGCCCATATGGGGGTCACGGTTGGCGGCACCATTGGTGCGACGTCGGCCAAGTCACTCGACCAATGTGTTACCGAAA
Source organism: Hyphomicrobiales bacterium (assembly GCA_947374125.1). Taxonomy (GTDB): domain Bacteria; phylum Pseudomonadota; class Alphaproteobacteria; order Rhizobiales; family Beijerinckiaceae; genus CAIUPE01. The sequence continues at coordinate 2,847 of CANCAR010000250.1, forward strand.
TCGATGCCATTGCTGAAGCAGCGCGTGGTGTTCGCAAGGACATTATTATCTTGTGTCACGGGGGGCCGATCGCGATGCCAAATGACGCTGAGTATATCTTAAAGCGCACGAAAAATTGTCACGGGTTTTATGGAGCCAGTAGCATGGAGAGGCTACCCGTCGAAACGGCGCTTACGCAGCAGACCCGCACTTTCAAATCAATCAACTTTTAAAAGCGAACAATAAAAAGGGGGAGGATGGAATGGCACGTACCTATCGCAGCGCGGTCATCCACGCGCCAATTGGAAAAGTTTGGTCAACCATGCGCGATTTCAACGGTCTGCCAAACTGGCACCCGGCCATTGCAAAAAGTGAAATTGAAGACGGGCGAGCATCCGATTCGATTGGTTGTGTGAGAAGTTTTTATCTTCAAGACGGGGGCTATCTTCGCGAGCAATTGCTGGCGCTAAATGATCCCAAACACACCTTCACCTACAATATTCTTGAATCTCCAATGCCGGTTAAAAATTATGTCGCCACCGTTCGCCTGACCCCTATCACGGTTGGCAACGAAACCCTTGCCGAATGGTGGGCGGATTTTGACGTCACCTCGGGAACGGATGACGAAATGATATCCCATATCGGCGATAACGTGTTCGTCGGCGGCTTTGCTGCCTTAAATGCCAAGCTTAACAAATAGAGTCTCGGATCAGA
>CANCAR010000251.1 GCA_947374125.1 Hyphomicrobiales bacterium
TCTTTGTTTTGAAAAATATAGGCGCGGTTGTGATCGTAGAGCTTCGGCACAACGATATGCGACCCCTGTACCATCCGGACTTTGGCTACCGTATTGGATCGCACCTTGCCGGTGAGTACATCGCCAACCCACGGACCGGCGGCATTGACCAGCGCTTTGGCCTGAACGGCTTTCCGCTCGCCTGTAGTTTGCGATTCAAGGGTCAGATGCCAGACCCCATCGCTACGCCCGGCAGCAACGAGCTTTTGTTGGGTTTCGATGATCGCGCCGCGGTCTCGCGCATCCATAGCGTTGAGTACCACGAGGCGGGCGTCGTCCACCCAGCAATCCGAATATTCAAAACCGATTTTCGTTCCGGGCTTCAAGGGTGAGCCCGTCTCATCTGTCGTAAGATTTAAAGTGCGGGTCGCCGGCAAGCGCTTGCGACCGCCCAGATGATCGTAAAGCAGCAGACCTAGGCGCAACAGCCATGGTGGACGCAAGCCCTTATGGGCGGGAAGTACAAAACGAAGGGGCCAGATGATGTGGGGAGCGAGAGCCCAGAGCGTTTCGCGCTCGATCAAGGCCTCACGCACCAAGCGAAACTCGTAATGCTCAAGATAGCGCAATCCGCCGTGGATGAGTTTGGTGGACCAAGAGGACGTGCCGCTGGCCAGATCATTCTGCTCGCAGAGATAAACCGAAAGGCCACGCCCGGCTGCATCTCGCGCGATCCCGCAACCATTGATACCCCCGCCGATAATGGCAAGATCAACCAGCATTATATTCCCCGGACACGCAAATTATATTCGTTAATTGAATATATGAAAACAAAACGAAGGCAAAGAAAAAAGGTAGCCGTTTTCTTAGATTAATACTGAGTATTTCAGACCTCCTCAGAACTAACGTCAGTTTCAATGAGTTTTACACTATTGTTGCTGCAAAGAGACGAAAAATTGGCAGATGGAGATCGATCTGTCACGAAAACATCAATGTCCGAAATGTGTGAGATTCGTACGGGCGCGCTGCGTTCAAATTTTAAATGATCGGCGACGAGTATAACCATTCGAGCATTTTCGATGATTGTTTTTGAAACACGAACTTCCCGGTAGTCGAAATCGAGCAGTGCACCATCTTTATCCATGGCCGAAGCACCAATAATCGCATAATCGACCTTGAATTGGGTGATGAAATTGGCGGCTGATTCCCCCACGATCGCACCATCGGAACGGCGGATTGGACCGCCCGCGATGATCACTTCAATGTTAGGATTAGGGTAAAGCATCGTCGCGACATTCAGATTATTCGTGATCACAAGTAAATCTTGGTGTCCGGAAAGTGCTCGAGCGACCTCTTCCGTCGTCGTACCGATATTGATAAACAAGGACGCGCCGCTTGGGATAAGCGCAGCTGCAGCTGCCCCAATGGCTTGTTTTTCGGAATGGGCGATGAAGCGTCGCGCGTCATAAGACGCGTTGATCACGCCGGAGGCGATGATAGCGCCACCATGAATTCTGGACAGCAGCCGCCTTTCGCATAATTCGTTTAAGTCGCGCCGAATGGTTTGGGGTGTCATGTCGAACCGGGCTGCCAACTCATCGACCATTACGCGCCCAATTTGGCGGGCAATCTCTATAATTTCTTTCTGCCTATCGGTCGTCTGATCCACGGTATTGCCAACTCCACATTCATTTCATATCAAAATTATAGATCAAATCGCGCATAAAGCGAATAGAGGCTCTTGGCCGCTTCGTAGGACGGTCAATTTAAAGCTAGGGAACACGTGTAATGGCCTATCTTCTCGCTGTTGATCAGGGAACGACGTCCACTCGGGCTCTTTTGTTGTCGGCTGACCTTGAGATCAAAGGCGTAGCGCAACAGGAGTTTCCGCAACATTTTCCGGCGCCTGGATGGGTTGAGCATGATCCGGACGATCTTTGGTCAAGCGCGATTGAGACATGCCGCAAGGTGATGGCGAAGGTCGGCGCAACCGCACAAGATATCGCCGCCATCGGCATTACCAACCAGCGTGAAACGACCTTGATTTGGGACCGCGCCACCGGAAAACCCATCCACCGTGCCATTGTTTGGCAGGACCGACGCACGGCGGAGCGGTGTGAGCAACTGAAAGCCGAAGGGCATGAGGCTTTGGTTGCCAAGAAAACGGGCCTTTTGCTCGACCCCTATTTCTCCGGGACAAAGATTGGTGCCATTTTGGATTCGGTTCCGGGCGCAAGGCAACAGGCCGCGCGCGGTGAATTGGCGTTTGGAACGGTTGATACGTTTCTACTCTGGCGTTTGACGGGAGGACGGGTTCACGCCACCGATGCCACCAATGCGTCCCGCACCATGCTTTGTAACATCCATACGGGCGAGTGGGATGACGAGCTTTTGGAGATGTTGAACGTCCCGCGCTCGCTACTGCCTGAAATCCGGGATTCGTCGGCATATTATGGGGAAACAGCGCCCGAGCTGTTTGGCAGTTCGATTGCCATTCGAGGTATCGCGGGCGATCAGCAGGCGGCCACCGTTGGCCAAGCCTGCTTTGAGCCTGGCATGATGAAATCGACCTATGGCACGGGCTGTTTTGCGCTGTTGAATACGGGCGAGACCGCAATCCACTCCAAAAATAGGCTTCTGACCACCATTGCTTACCAGCTTAAGGGCAAGCGAACCTATGCGCTGGAAGGATCGATCTTTATCGCAGGCGCTGCCGTTCAATGGTTGCGCGATGGCATAAAGGTGATTGAAAGCGCCGCTGAGGCAGGCCCTTTAGCTGAAACCGCCGACCCGGAACAGGCGGTTTATCTCGTGCCCGCCTTTGTCGGATTGGGTGCGCCCTATTGGGATGCCAATGCGCGGGGCGCGATGTTTGGATTAAACCGCAACACCGGTCCGCGTGAATTTGCCCGCGCTGCATTAGAGGCGGTTTGCTACCAGACGCATGATTTGATGTCGGCGATGCGGTCGGATTGGCCGGGCCTGTCTGCTACCAAAAGCGTCTTGCGCGTTGATGGTGGGATGACAGCATCGGATTGGACGATGCAGCGGCTTGCCGATATTTTAGATGCTTCCGTTGATCGTCCGTCCATCACCGAGACAACGGCGTTAGGGGCGGCGTATCTAGCGGGCCTTTCTGCCGGACTTTGCCCGGAGCCAACGGAATTCATGGCCGATTGGAAACTCGAACGCCGGTTTACCCCAAGTCTTCAAGCGGACACCAGACAACGTCTTATCGCGGGATGGCAGGATGCCGTGCGTCGAACGCTATCTTAGGCGGTTCTGCCCGAGAAGTACTTGTCTGCCCGAGAAGTACTTGGCGAGCGAGGCAAAGGCCGCTAGGCAATCGCGGTCCATGTCATCATCCACCGGCAGGCTCTGCACAGAAGTTTTAGCGATGACAACCTCATGGACCGGATCAATATAGATCCATTGACCGTGGATGCCGATGGCGCAAAGGCACTGATTTTCGTCTCCTACTTGATACCATTGGCTGCGATACTTGCCG
>CANCAR010000252.1 GCA_947374125.1 Hyphomicrobiales bacterium
GCGGAGGAAGCTGGCCTCGATCTCGTCGAGATCGTGCCGAATGCTGCGCCCCCGGTCTGTAAAATTCTGGATTACGGCAAATTCCGCTTTCTGGAACAGAAAAAGGCCGCCGAGGCCCGCAAGAAGCAGAAGGTGGTCGAAATCAAGGAAATCAAGCTGCGTCCCGGCATTGATGACCATGATTATGAAACCAAGATGAAGGCCGTCCGCCGCTTCTTCGATGAAGGCGACAAGGTCAAGATCACGCTCCGCTTCCGCGGCCGCGAAATGGCCCACCAAGATCTCGGCATGAAGCTCTTGGAGCGCGTCAAAGGCGAAATGGGCGAAATCTCAAAGATCGAGGCCGAACCTTTGCTCGAAGGCCGCCAGATGACGATGATCATGGCACCGAAGTAAATCGTTGAACCGTCATTGCTTCGCTGTTCGCTCCCAACCGTCATTGCGAGCGTCAGCGAAGCAACCCAGCTAACGGATATTTTAGGGTGCAGCGTCACCGTTTTAACTTATCTGTTACGATCATCTGGGTTGCTTCACCTTCGTTCGCAATGACGGATGATGGACAATACAATGCTCAACACCCTCCGCACCGATCTCGCCGCCGCCTTTCGCATGGCCGCCCATTTCGATTTGAACGAGGGCATCTGCAACCATTTCTCAGTCGCCATTCCGGGTAAGGAGGAACACTATCTCCTGAACCCCTATGGCGTGCATTGGTCGGAGATGCAGCCGGAGCATCTGTTGCTCATCGATGGCAATGGCACCGTGCTAGAGGGCAAAGGCGAGGTGGAAGCCACCGCCCGCAACATCCACATTGCCGGTCACCGCGCCAACCCAAAACATCTCTGTATTCTCCACACCCATATGCCGTTCGCCACCAGCCTGACGATGATCGAGAACGGTCGTCTCGAAATGGCCCACCAGACCGCCGCCCGCTTTTATGGCCGCACCGCCTATGAAGAAGAATTCGGCGGCTTTGCTTTGGATGAGAACGAAGGCGCGCGCATTGCAGGCGACCCGTCGAACCGGGGCGATGCGGACATCGTGTTCTTAGCCAATCACGGCGTCATGGTCGGCGGCCCCTCGGTAGCGGTGGCCTTCGATGACCTCTATTTCCTGGAACGCGCCTGCCGCCAACAGGTCTATGCGATGTCGACCGGACGCCCGTTAAAAATCATCCCGGATGCCGAGTGCCGTCACACCGCCAGCCAATGGATGCAGGTTTTGGAGTTTCAGGCCACCGAGCATTTTGAAGCTTTAAAGCGCCTGGTGGGTTAGCACACGCTATTATTGCGTCACTATCGCTTTGACGCCCCCCATCACCTCAACATCCATTAATTCTGCTTGACTCCCCGCTCTAATCACCCGATAAATGAGAACATAAAGTGAACAAATTTGTTCGCGCTAGGTGTGTTCCATGTCCGTTTCGCGTGAGTCCCTGAAAGCCCTGAGGCAGTCGATTGCGGTCATCGGCCGCGATGGTGCGCGTCATATGGGTGGCTCTGAGATGGGTCGCGTTCTGCTCGGTCATCCGGAAGTGGATCACGCGTTAGGCGGCGGGCTGATGCGGGCGGCTTCGCATGATGTCATGCCTGCTAGCCCGCGCGATGCAGCGGCGGCGACGGGCTTTGCACTTGGCCTCGTCGCGAGACTGGCGGAGGCTTCGGCTTGGGTCTGGATCAGGCAGGATATGGCAGGCCGCGAGGGCGGTGAGCCCTATGGGCCGGGGCTGGCGGCCTTCGGGCTTGATCCATCCCGCCTCGTGCTGGTGTCGACGCCGGATGCGCGGGAGGCGCTTCGGGCGGCAGAGGAATCCTTGCGCTGTGCGGCATTGGGCGCGGTGCTGTTCGAGCCTTGGGGCGACCCAAAACCTTTGAATTTAACCGCCACACGGCGGCTCGCATTGGCCGCTGAGCAATCCGGCGTCACGCTTTTAACCTTGCGCAGCGGGGGGCATGGCCCTCTCGGCTCGTCGCGCACGCGGTGGGATATTGCGGCGGCACCGAGCTTTGGAGAGACGGGCGGCGGCCCTGGCCTTCCTGCCTTTGCCACCCATCTCGTTCTTAATCGGCAGACCGGAGCGGGAGGCCCCGGCGGCATCTGGAATATGGAGTGGACCCATGGTGACAATATCTTCCGACCGGCGAATTCTCGCCATCCATTTTCCCCGTCTAGCGACCGATCGGTTGCAGCGACGGCGGCGACCATCCTACCCTTCCAGCGTACAGGCTGAACTGCCGCTCGTTATTACCACCAAGGCGAAAGGAGCGCTTGTCATTGCAGCCCTTGATCTGGCGGCAAGCCAAGCGGGGCTTGGCGTCGGCATGGCGCTGGCCACCGCGCGTGCGCTCCATCCAGCACTGGCCATCGCCGAGCATGACCCCTTGGCCGATCAAACCTTACTCGAGCGCATCGCCGACTGGACCGAGCGTTACACGCCTTGCGTCGGCCTTGTGGCCACGGATGGGTTGGCGCTCGATATCACGGGTGCGGCCCATTTGATGGGGGGCGAGCAAAACCTGCTCGCTGATTGCCTTAACCGCCTCTCAGCGCAAGGATTTTTAGCCACTGCTGCCGTTGCAGGCACGCTAGAGGCCGCGCGTGCGCTCGCCCTTTTTGGCGAAGGCGGCATCATCGCTTCGGGAGAGGAAGCGGCAGTTATAGCCCCCCTTCCGCTCGCCTCCCTTGGCATAGAGGATACACTTGTCGTCGCCCTTGCCCGCCTTGGCCTGAAACGCATCGGCGACCTCGCCGGGCATCCACGCGCGCCCCTTGCCGCCCGTTTTGGCCGCGATCTTTTGGATCGGTTGGACCGGGTTAGAGGATTGGTAGACTCTCCCATTTCGCCACGCAGGCCCGTGCCCGCCTATATTGCCGAGCGGCGCTTTGCCGAACCCATCGGGCATGAGGATGATATCCACCGTACCATTTTAACGCTCGCCGCCGATCTCTCCCGTCTCTTGGAGCGCCAAGGAGAAGGCGCAAGGCGGCTGGAATTGGCGTTTTTCCGCGCCGATGGGGCGATGCGCCGTCTATCGGTTGAAACCGCACGCCCCTTGCGCGATCCCAAAGCCGTGATGCGGCTGTTCCGCGAGAGGCTTGACGCTTTGGCCGATCCGCTCGATCCCGGCTTCGGCTTCGACGTGATCCGGCTTTCCTCGCCTGTTACCGAGCCCAATATCGCGCATGAACCCGATTTTACCGGCCAAAACGATTTGGCGGAAGATATTGCAGCCCTCGTTGAACGGCTGGGCGCACGGCTCAGCCCAAGCCGTGTGATGCGAATGCACGCCCAAGATACGCATCTACCGGAGCGTGCCGCCCGCTTTCTCCCTGCGCAAGAAGGCAATGCCGCGCTTGCCGCCGATTGGGGCGTCTGGCGCGAACCGGATGTTCCACCCGCGCGTCCCATCCGACTGCTGGAGCCCGCCGAGCCCATCGAGTTGATCGCCGAAGTGCC
>CANCAR010000253.1 GCA_947374125.1 Hyphomicrobiales bacterium
CTGCAGTTTCCCGCAGTTATCCCGTACTCTAAGGCACGTTCCCAAGTATTACTCACCCGTGCGCCACTCCCCTTGCGGGGCGTTCGACTTGCATGTGTTAAGCCTGCCGCCAGCGTTCGCTCTGAGCCAGGATCAAACTCTCAAGTTGAATAGAGAATGATCTTGTCTCGGTCATCACGTTTATATTGACGGAGTTCACATGAACCACCGAAATGGTTCAAATGAGCTCTTGATAGAAACGCGTTTCCGACTAGTTCTCTTGTATGTCTCTGACTTTTGATCAGTGACCGCAAGGACTCCGCCGTCCGCGTTTCTCTTTCTTTCTATTCAATTTTCAAACAGCCACATCCTAAGATGTCTCCGACGCTTTAACCGGCAAAGCATTTCTGCCTGGCTTTAAACCAGGCATTTTCAGTGCCCGTAGGTACTGGAAACGTTCCACCGGCCCGCCGCCAATCCGGCAGCGACGCCGTGTGTGGGTGTCTTATAGGGGGGCACCCTTCGGACTGTCAACACGCATCTTCAACTTTTTTTTGCAAAAGATTCATGTGACTCATTTAAACTACTGATTATAATAATAAAAATGGCTTTTCAACAGGGACGAACTCTCTTCGAAGTGCCGCTTCCGGTCCGCCTCCACGCAGATAAAAAGCCGAGCGGGCGTCAATTAGGCACTCCAAAGGTGGCCATAAGGCAGCGCTAAAGGTTGGCCATAAGCCTTGTGCATGCCATAATTTAGCATCAAAAGCTGCAAGGCCTCATTCGGAGCGATACGCATTGACAGATATAGCAGCCAGAACCTCTATTTTACGCGGGCGGACATCCGCTGCGCGGTCTTTGCGGTTTATCGATCGGCAGCACCACGACCATTCCGATCTTATTGCACCACTCAGCCCGTTCTTTCAGCCGGATGACTTTACGCCATCGCGGGTCAATATCCGCTGGTTAACGGGCGCGGCTTTGACAGCGCTTGCTGGGATTGGATTGATTGGCTCTGTGATCAACTATTCGCTCGATCACACGGGCGGACTGATCGCGGAGCCTACGATTGCCTATAGTACCGGCGGGGACGCAGTCGCTGACAGCTCGTTACCAGCGAAAGGCGACAGGGTCGTCGTATTCACAGATATAGCTTCTGCCCGGCAGAGCTTTAAAGCGCCTACACCGGTTACCGTTGGCGACCACGAAGTGATCAAAATGCGACCTTATGTGAAGGTGGCTACCAATCTAGCGCTTTCATCAATTGGCTTTAGCGCGGATGTGCCACCTTTTGAACCGCTGAAACTGTTTGGCGGTACAGACAAAACGGTAGCGTCGGGGCTTGATATCCGGACATCCGATGAAGATACAGATGTGACGCTCCAAAAATCGCGCCTGTCATCAACGGAAGTCAGACCAGATTCATCCATCGCCTTGACCATTGAGCAAATTGAATCCCAGGTGGAGGTGGCGCGGAAAACAGCGTTGTCACTCGGGCGGGCAATGCCAATCGCGATTAGCGGACAGCAATTTCTAACTCGGACCATGCCGGTTATCGGCGGCAGTTCAGGTGCCGTCCCTGACACCGCGTTTTCTTCCATCCAGATCAGCGTCGTTCCCGAAAACGTAACCGCGTTGGCCAAGCGCCCCCCGATACAGACCGCCGCTCGGTCGACAACCGATGAACGCATGGTAACGATCCGGAAGAACGAAAATTTTGAGCAGATTTTGATCGCCAATAAATCTCCGGCAGGTGCTGCGCGTGAGGCCGGCACTGTCTTATCTAAGATAATGAAAGACATCGGGGTCAAAGACGGTCAAAAGCTGCGCATTCTCTTGGCCCTGCCGGCAAATCCAAAAAGCGAGCCGCGTCTGCTACGCGCTATGGTCTATGAAGGCGATACGATCTTGGCTATTGCTGCCATTAATGATCGCAGCGCCTTCGTCGCTGTAGCCCCACCTTCCTCGGAAGGTACTATCGGCGCGGATGAACAGCCAGAGACGGAAGAAAATCAACCGGCTGGGTTCCGCCTCTATGACAGTCTTTATGAAACAGCGCTCAAAAACGATATTCCTAAATCGGTGATCGATCAACTCGTGAAGATCTACTTCTACGATGTGGATTTGCAGCGAAAAGTGGCTGGCGGCGATTCCTTTGAAGTTTTCTATGCTGAGGATGACGAAAACAGCGGGCGCTTTGAAGTGCTTTATGCTGCACTGTCGGTCTCGGGGATTACGAAGCGCTATTATCAATATAAAGCGCCGTCCGATGGCAGCTTGGACTTTTTCGACGAGCAGGGAAAATCAAACCGCAAATTCCTGATGCGTAAGCCGATTTCGGAAGGCATCTTCCGCTCTGGCTTTGGTATGCGGTATCATCCCATCCTGCATGTATCTCGGCTGCACTCAGGTGTCGACTGGGCCAACAGCATTGGCACACCCATTCTAGCGGCGGGCGATGGGGTTATCACCTTCGCCGATTGGGATACGGGCTATGGACGCCATGTCGAAATCCAGCACGCTTATGATTTCACCACGACATATTCGCATATGTCGGCCTTCGCCAAAGGAATAACCGAGGGGGTGCGCGTCCGCCAAGGACAGGTCATCGGCTATCTTGGCAATTCAGGCCTGTCTACCGGCCCTCATCTTCATTACGAAGTGTTGGTGAAAGGCGAATTCAAAGACCCGATGGCGATTAAGCTGCCGCGCAGCCGCGAACTCGATGATAAAGAACTCTTAGCCTTCAAGAACCAGCAAGAAGGCATTAATGATATTATGGCCAAAGCCCCGGGCGCGGTGCGTGTTGCCAAAACATCGCCGTGATCCTTTTGTTTGAGGATGGCTTTATCGCAAAACCGGCATCCACTTTTGCGCGCCATGCTCTAGCCTACCGGAATTTATAATGCTCCATATCCTTTCGATTGTTCTGCCGGTCTTCGGTCTAATCGGCTTAGGCTTTTTTGCGCGGCTTTTGGGCGTGGTCGGCGACCGCACGGGCGATGGGCTCTCCGACTACGTGTTTGCGATTGCCATTCCCTGCCTGATCTTCAAGACCTTGACCGGAACGGCACTGCCTGAAACCCAACCTTGGGGCTATTGGCTTTCGTATTTTGGCGCTGTAGCCCTCGTCTGGGCGCTGGGCCAATGGATCGCCGTACGTTTTTTTGGTTTGGATCACGCTGCCAGTGTGGTGGCAGGGTTTACGGGGGCACAGGCGAATACGGTGCTTGTCGGCGTACCGCTGATTTTGCAGGCCTATGGCAAAGAAGGCGCGGTGCCTTTGTTTTTGCTGGTCGCCATTCATTTGCCGATCATGTTTTCGGTGGCAACCATCCTGATTGAGGGACGTAGCGCGCATTGGCCGACTGTTATTCGGCAATTGCTTACCCACCCAATCCTGTTGGCCATTCTGTTCTCGTCCGGCTTTCACATGTCCGGGTTCGAGGTGCCAACCTTCGCCGGACAATTGAT
>CANCAR010000254.1 GCA_947374125.1 Hyphomicrobiales bacterium
CAAAACCATCCGATTGGGATGATGCTTCCCACCATCCGATCGTGTGGCCTTCCAACGACGAACTTTGCCGACAAAGTGGCTTTGCGGTTGGAACGGTAAGGCGCAGCCTTCGCACTTTGGTCGACCATGGCCTGATTGCCTATGCGGACAGCAATAATGGCAAACGGCGCGGCTTTCGTAATCACGACGGCACCCTCGTCAAAGCCTTCGGTTTTGATTTAGCCCCGTCCGCTGTGCGCTATAACGAGCTTAAAACCATGATTGAGCGTATCCGGATCGAAGATCGGATGCGTTATGATTATCGCGAAGAGATCACCACCCAACGCCGCGCCATCCGCGCCACGATTGAGGCAGCACGTTCAGACGAGCGCATGGGTGATTGGACAAGCCTCTCCGAACGCTATTGCGAGATCACAGACGGTCTGCGGACCGAGCGGCTTATCTTGACCGAGTTGCAATCCCTGCTCCATCAATTGATCCGCTTACGAGCGGCTGTAGACCACGCTTGGGGATTGACCCTAAGTACTGAAGAAAAAAGCACTTTTTACGCTTCAAATCATACAGGTCTGGGTACCAATAATCATGTGCATGATACTGATTACAACCGATCTATAAATCGTAACCTGTATCTTGAACGGCGTGACGCTAACGCGCCACAACATCCATTAGCTGCCTCTGGCAGCGAAGGATCATCCGATAAAGAAAGGGTGCGAGATGCAGGTACAAATCCGCACGTAGGCAGGGTTAGGAAGGCTCAAGAGTTGCCTATCTCGTTTGAATTGCTCGCGACGGCCTGCCCAAGTTCAAGGGATTATAAGGCTTTTATACGCAATTGGAGCGATGTGCAGGAAATCGCAGAAATCGCCGTCCCCGCTTTGGGCATCAACCGATCCGCCTGGGTGGAAGCGTGCCAAACCATGGGCCGTGAAATTGCTTCTGTCTCGATTGTTGTGATTTTAGAAAAAATGAACCGCGAACCGTTATCGATTAAATCGCCAGGCGGATATCTGCGCGCGATGACTGAGCGATATCGAGAGGGTCAACTTAATTTGAGCGGTAGCTTAATGGGGCTTGCAAAACGGGAGTTAGAAAAAAAATTGAATTAGGTAAGACCAACCAATGCGGATGGATTGTTATCGGTCTGGGAACAATCGCTTCTGAACACAGGGATCTGTCGTTTGTCTCAAGCACATCCTCGACTTAGCTTTCACGTCGTGAAAGTTGGGATTAGAGCGCCTTAGTTAAAACGTAACGAGCGGTGGCTGGATTTGCTTTACGTTCGGTAATAAGAGTGAAAAATACCTGTTCGCTTTGAGGAGATCTCTGATGGGCCATACTGCCGATTTTAGAATGATTGGCACAGTCGTCAAAATTGATGATTTTGAAAAAGTGACAAAACTCCGGCTTGTCGTTCATTCGGAGCGAAAAGTCGGTTTGGCGCGGAATGCCATTTTAAAGAAAACGATTGAATCGGATCACTATTTTACGTTGACGATTTTTGATGCGGCCGTTCGAAAATTTGTGAACCAGCATTTGGCGCCACGAGATCATATCCAAGCAAAAGGTGAAATCCGGTACTCACAACGGGACCTCGAGGGTAAGTTAGTCGATAGTCATGAATTCATCGCCAAAAAGTTCGAAAAAGAAGAAGATGGCGCTGTGATTCGAAGTCACCGTTAGGCTATGGCTGGACTCTATTTTATGCCCCCTACCCTACCCGCGTAGGCATTGTTGGTGCTTTTTTCCCCATTTTGTGTTGCATCATTATTCTTTGAATTTACTTATTTTAAGGCCTCTTTTTTACATCATTGCATTCTCTGATAAGCGGTCCTTTGAACTCGGTCTATCAGATGGCTATTTGTTAGCTAACTGTTATCATCCATTATCAGATAGCTTTCTGATAGCAGTTTGATATTTTTTTGGTTGGTGGTATTTAACTGATATCATTTGTTATCTGATAGCATTTTGTTGACTGTTAAATATCAAATAGCATTTTGATAAACATTTGGTATCTGAACGCTATCAGTTAATTCTTTGTTATCTGTTAGCCAACTAATATGAAAAACGATGAACCAAGGGGAATTGAATGCCGGTTATCACATTGAGCTCACCTAAAGGCGGATCCGGGAAAACAACAGCAGCAACCTTGATCGCGACTGAGCTCGCCGAGCATGGCGCAACCGTTACCGTCATTGATGCAGATCCCAATCGAAACGTGCTTGATTGGTCGCGCTTACCTGATAAGCCACATAATCTAACGGTCATTAGCGATGTTACCGAAGAAACAATCACCGAACGGATCGATGAAGCGTCCGAGGCCTCCAGTTTTGTGATTGTTGATCTCGAAGGAACGGCAAGCCTGATGACGAGCTACACCATCGCCCTGTCCGATTTTGTGATTATTCCGGTACAGGGGTCACAACTGGACGCTAAACAAGCAGCACGGCAAATCAAACTGATCAAACAACAAGAACGATTGGTTGGGCGATCAATTCCGTTCGCCGTTCTCTTTACCAGAACCAACCCGGCATTGAACCCAAAAACGCAGCGGCATATTGAAGCCAATTTTGCAGAACACGCTGTGCCAATGTTCAGAACGCGTCTGTATGACCGCGAGGCATTTCGGGCAATATTCTCGTTTGGAGGATCAATCCGGTCTTTAAAAGGCAAGGGCGTTTCGAATTTGGAGACCGCGCAAAGCAACGCATCGGCCTTCATGGCCGAATTGGTAGAGCGGCTGCGCAATGGTAATCAAACCCCAAGCGTGAAAGAGGTAGCATGATGAGCAATCCCGAAAGAGCCGATCCCTTCGCAGAAACAATGGATCTGTCGGATTTTAATAAGCGTCCAGCTAAAAAACAGCCCGTTGACCTTGAGGCTATCAAGGACCTTTCCATCGCTAATCGCTTTCTCAGTCGATCAGGTGATAATACTTCTGTATCCGAAGAACCAGCTGTCATACGCCGCCGCCGTAAGAGGACAGGGCGTGACGCACAAATAGGGCTTCGAGTAACAATCGAGGTTAAAGAACAATTCTATCGATTAGCCGATGATTTCTTTACAAAAACCCAACTTCCGGCTGGTGAATTTTTAAGCCAAATGCTGGATCTGTATGAACAACATGTCGCTAAAAGTTAGCAGTTAGCTATCTGATAACAAATAAAACAATTGTGGCGGCCGGTCTAAAACCGGCCCGGCTCTATCGCTGGCGCGACCAAGCCGCCCCATCGGCGTCTTGGCCCTCGGGTTACGATCCGTCCGCCATCACTTAACCAAAATCGCTTGAAACGGAAAAATTCTAACTGTGGCGGCGCAAGAGGAAGAGTGGGCAGGGGAGGGGGCAAAGCCGTTTTCAAAGAGAGAACGGAGTGCAACACAAGGAAAACCCCGATGAAACTCCCTTCAAAAATCACCGCTCAGTTGA
>CANCAR010000255.1 GCA_947374125.1 Hyphomicrobiales bacterium
CTTCCAACAAGGCCACTGTTGTATCCTCAACCGGGCCAACAAGGCGTTCGATAAAGCCGGTGATTTGCGATTCAGGCAAAGCGCCAACAAAACCATCGACCGGTTGGCCTTTGCTGAACGCAATCACAGCCGGGATAGACTGGATGCCCAATTGGCCGGCAATTTCCGGGTGATCGTCGATGTTCATCTTCACGAGCTTCACGCGACCTTTTGCCGCGGTAACAACGCGCTCGATCACCGGCCCGAGCTGCTTGCAGGGGCCGCACCAGGGTGCCCAGAAATCAACCAAGACCGGTTGCGCCATCGAATCGGCGACCACATCCTGCCGGAAGCTTGATGTCGTCACGTCCTTAACGGGCGCGGTTGCGCTGCCAAATGTATCCATAAGCGTCATTGAACCTGTCCCCCTGCCCGGCAGATATCCGGAAAACTACGACGCCGGGCCTCGGCGCGAACAATTATTACCTAAGACATAAGAAACGATTGGCAAAAGGACAATCCGCCCTCTGACCAGAAAGCGCATTAAGCGTCCTCGGGCGCCGCCTCACCCACCTTTATAACGAGCGGCTTGTGGCGGGTCGACGTCATGAAGGCGAGCAAATCGTCCCGCTTCAGGCTGGTCGTCATTGTGTTCACGAGCGGATGCACATTGATGACATCGTAGGCCATCATGCGTTCATCCAAAATAGCCGTCACGCGGCATGCTTTGTCGTTGAACACGGCCAAAGGCGTCACAGACCCCGGCTCGACGCCCAAATGCTCGCGGAGTTGGTCGGCGGAGCAGAAACTCACCCGTCCTTGCCCACCAATCGCATCATGGATGGTTTTGAGGTCAATGCGCGTATCCTCCAGCGCTGAAATCAGAAAAAGATTGCTCTTTTTGTCCTTCAGAAACAGGTTTTTGACATGCGCTCCATGAATTTCGCCCCGCAAGCGCTTGGATTCCTCCACCGTAAACACGGCTTGGTGGTGCATCGTCTCGACCGCGATACCAAGGGTTTCGAGATAGGTGAAGAGATCGTCAGGCGTTGCAGGCATTGAAGGGCGCTCATTTGTACCAATCGCCTTAAATGCTACCGCATAAGGCGATTAAAAAATCAAATATTTCTTATTCATATCAAGGATCAAGAAATATTTGAACGGTATACCAAGGGGCATTGTTAATGCCTCTTGGTATAAATGTCAGATCAAACGCTTCTAAAGCCGCATACGAAAGCGGGCAAGGCTAAGCTCGCGCATCGGGCAGAATGCGTGTTTTACGAGAATGGGTCCGCAAAGACAGTTGCATCGGCGCTGAAGATGAGTCATATAGCCGCTGTCGCGACGTTAGGATGCGGGTGTAGCTCAGTGGTAGAGCACAACCTTGCCAAGGTTGGGGTCGAGGGTTCAAATCCCTTCGCCCGCTCCAAATGTCGGAACTACAATGTCGGTGGCGTCCTCGATTGGAACCCTCGACATTTTCTCTGATCCGCGGTCGGACTTCGTCCGGAGCGGATCAGCAAAGATTTGGGTTCAAATCCCTTCGCCCGCTCCAAATGTCGATCAGGGATTTAAAGAGGCCGCCGGTTGGGCGGCTTTTTTAGTTTTTAGGCGCGCGTGAAACACTTTTTGAGTTTTATCATCGTTCGCGTGTACAAAACCTTCTTCATAGGGTGCGGAACGATGATCAAAAAAATCCGAAAAAGCCTTAAAGCCCGGTTGCGGCGCCTGTTTAACTTGCCTGAAAAGGCAAGAAACTTGGATAAGCAATATGGAATCGATCCGTGGGTCGATATTGAGCGGCTGAGCAGCGAGTTAAAACGTCCGATTGAACTCGTTTTTGACGTCGGTGCACATGCGGGATCAACGTCCGATTATTTTTTGAAAGCCTACCCGAAAGCGAAAGTCTTCGCGTTTGAGCCGCACGGGGCGTCCTTCAGCAAATTGGCATCATCCAGCCGAAACGGAAATTTCAAGGCCTTTGAAATCGCCTTAAGCGATAATGTGGGCGAACAATCGTTCTTTGAATACGGCATTGAGAGCACGATCAATAGCCTTGTTCCGAACGCCGTTTATGCAACGCGTTTCAACAAAGATGCGCAAACAAAATCCGTTCGGGTCGATACGGTCGACCATTTTTGCGAGGACCAAAATGTCCAGCATATTTCGGTGTTGAAAATTGACACGGAAGGCAATGACTTTAACGTGCTCAAGGGAGCCGAAGCCCTTCTGGAAAAAGGCGGCATTGACTTCATTTTGTTTGAATTTAATGACTTTGGGACAAGAAAAGGTGCCAATGGTGGTTCGTTGAATGAGATCGGAAGTTTTTTAAGCAAATATAACTTTCATTTTATTGCGACCTATACGGATTACATCGTCACAAAGGGTGAGTTGTTTGTCGTCGCAAATGCCTTAGTTGCTCGATCCTAATTAATTAAAAATCGGAGTACACCATGCGCCTCGTCGGCAACATCATCTGGTTCATCCTCGGCGGGTGGTACATCTCGCTGCTTTGGCTTTTGGGCGCGGTGGTTTTTGCGATTTCCATCATTGGGCTGCCTTTTACCCGGGCGGCCGTTGAGATGGCGAGGTTATCGGCTTTTCCGTTCGGGATGGATGTGGTGCATGTCCGCGATCTTGATTTGCAATTGGAAACACCCGCCGAGGGGTTGATCGGGTTTATCCTCAATATCCTCTGGGCCTGCACCTTCGGGATTGCGCTGTTTGTGTCTTATCTGGTCGCAGGTATTTTGAGCTGCATGACGATTATTCTGATCCCCTTCGGCTTACAGTCCTTCAAGCTTGCGGGGTTGTCGCTGTTTCCGGTCGGCCAGCGTGTCGTTACCGTGGAAGTCGCCAATAGGGTCCGCGAGGAAAAGGCGCGGATGCGGATGGACCAGTTCCGGCGGTAGAGGTAGGCAGGGTTATGCCAGTTCAACGCGCAAAGTGCGGCCCACGGCGGTTGCGGCGCGACGCAACGTATCAAGCGTAACGGATGGCGTTGCTGGATCAAGCAGCCTGTCGAGCTGGCGGCGGCTGGTCTTCATGCGCTCGGCCATCCGCGTTTTGGTTAGGCCTTGAGTTTGCATGGCCTCGATAATTTGCGCAGCAATGATTTCCTTGATCGCCTGATCCTCGCAGGCCTCTAATATGCCCTGCTCGGCAAGAAATTCGTCAAAGGTTTCTTCGCTCACCCGGCCTTTTCGATGTGTGGTCATCCTGTTACCTCTCGTTTGCGCTTAAGCGCTAAATCAATATCTTGCATTGGCGTTTTCTGTGTTTTCTTGATGAAGCCGTGCAACAGAATCATATGGCCTTTGCCCATGCAGAAAATAACCCGCGCAATCTTATCGCTTCCTAGATGGCTCCTTACTTCCCAAAGCCCGTCACCAAGCGGTGCACAATGCGGTCGGCCAAGCGGCCAACCAAACTCAACCTT
>CANCAR010000256.1 GCA_947374125.1 Hyphomicrobiales bacterium
CGTGGTGTGATGCGTGCCGTGGAGCGGCTTTCGTGAACAGGCTTTCGGCCTTAACGCTCGACACCCTGCCGGCGGAGGTGCGACGCCCGTCCTTTGACCGATCAAAGGTCAAGATTGGCATTGTCCATTTAGGCCTTGGCGGTTTTCACCGGGCGCATCAAGCCGTCTATGTCAATGATATTCTCGAAAGCGGCGATCTTCGTTGGGGCATTTTAGGGGCTAGCCTGCGCTCGCCTGAAACCCGAAACGCGCTTCAGCCCCAAGATGGGCTTTATACCGTTGCAGCGCAAAGCAGTGAGCGAACGGCCTTTCGTGTCATCGGCTCAATTATCCAACAATTGGTAGCGCCCGAGAATCCCGAAACCTTGGTCGAAGCCATGTCAGAGCCCGATGTCAAAATCGTCTCCCTGACCGTGACCGAAAAAGGTTATTGTCTTGATCCGACAACGGGTCTGTTAAACGAGACCCATACCGATATTCTCTATGATCTTGCAAATCCTCGCAGCCCACGTTCTGCGCCGGGCTTTATCGTCGAAGCCTTACGGCTACGCCACGAGCGGGAACTACCACCCTTCGCGGTGATGTCGTGCGATAATCTGCCCGCTAATGGCTTAAAATTGCGCGCCATCGTCATCCGGCTGGCATCCCTGCAAGACGCAGCACTCGGTGAATTTATTGCGCAGCACGTCGCCTTCCCCTCCACCATGGTCGATCGCATCGTGCCGCAAACGGTGGACGAGGACCGCGCTTTCCTGGCCGATGCCATCGGTCTTGAAGACGCTTGGCCGATTGTCACCGAGCCCTTCACGCAATGGGTCATCGAAGATCATTTTCCGCAAGGTCGTCCGGATTGGGGTTCGGTTGGGGGGGAACTGGTTCAGGATGTCGCCCCCTATGAGGCCATGAAACTTCGACTGCTGAACGGGGCCCATTCGATGCTGGCCTATCTTGGCGCGCGCGCGGGTCTTACGACAGTGGCGGAGGTCATGACTGATCCTGAACTCGGTCCTTTCATCGCCGCATTTATGGAAGAAGACGTCACCCCAACGCTAAAGGTTCCGAAGGGGGCCGACGTCGCTGCCTATCGAACCTCTTTATTGGATCGCTTCCGAAACACCGCCTTAAAACATCGGCTGAGCCAAATTGCGTCGGACAGTTCCCAAAAAATCCCGCAACGCTTCTTAGGCACGGCGCGAGATCGGCTGGCCATGGGCTTGCCGCTCGGCCGTCTTGCACACGGGATCGCGGCCTTCATCCATTATGCCGACGGATATGACCGGGACGGTAAACCCTTAGAGCTAAAAGACCCATGGGCCGATACCATCAAACATCGCTTGGAATCCGCCGCATCAAATCCAGAGGCTAAGGTTGATGCCGTGTTAGGGATCGAAAAAATCTTTGGTATGGAATTGCCAAACGATGCCCGATTTAGAGCGCCTATCATTGCCGCCTACCGATCGGCCTAATCGCTACCATCGGCGTTCAGGAGCGCTTCAACCAGCGGAAAATCTTCTGCGTGTGGAAGATAGAGTTTAATCCGCAGGCTCCGGTCCGATTTTAATTCCCAGCTGTGGTTTTTGATCCGTGCGCCAGTGCTTTCGACCTTACGCGCAAATGCATCACCGATTCGCCGAGCAACAATATCGGTGAAATCCATTCCAAAGGTGTCATACCCGTTGGCTTCGAGAATATGGATAATGTGCTGGATCTCGCCTGCAAAATAGGCTGCGGAAACCGTGTGCGTAACCGGCACGACCTTCATCCGCCACTCTCCTTCACGTCATGGCTTCCCAGATACCGGATTACAAAAAATTGGTATCGCGAGACGAGCCTTCGTCTCCTTTTTAATCATATGACTGATATTTGTGCCTCTGTGCATAAAATTTAAATACCTATTCCATAAACTGGTCATTGCTCCTTGTAGGGTATGGGCATACACAAACGCTATGTTGGGGCTTTGCCCTCGCTGAAAGCCCTTTTGGGGCGTTTCCTCCCTAGACTTTGGGCCGTTCGCAAGGGCGGTCTTTTTTTTGCCTCATCATATTGTGTCAGGGATCGGCCATCGATCATCGCGAACCGAACGTTCCGCGACGGAACAAATATTGGCTTTCCAACATTCTTACCTAAAGGTGTGCTATGTTCGCGCTCGACCATCGATCATGGCCGTTTCAACAACAGGAGAGTTCGATGGCAAAAGGTCAATTAAAGGGCAATAAAGAGTCAAAAAAGCCCAAAGCCGATAAGAACCAATCGAAATCTGGCGGTTCAGCCTATAAGCAGGCCCAGAGCCCAGGAGGCCAACCCCTTTTGATGCCTCAAAAAAAGGCCTGAGCAAAAACACGCGGGTGCCGTTTAGGGTGGCTTCACTGCGTATGATTTGATCATTCGGACCAACGCTTATAAGGGTGTTGGTCATCGCGATGACCCAAGCTTTTTCGGCCTAAGTCCCGCGTTTATCTGCGGGGGACTTGAACGATGGGCAAACTCATCCGGCCAGAAGGCGTATCGATAGCGAATTGGCGGCTCTCGCCTTTTAACCATTGGTCGTTTCAGCATGTTCGGGAACTCGTCCCCACGGCTCGCATCAGGACTTCTAGCGAAGCTAAGCCATTAGGCTGGGCGTCAAATCACCCCGATGTTTCGTTAACCGTCAAAGATGCGAAGGGCGGGACGGCATCGATTCAGGATTTTCTCACCGCCACCGATACCAACGGGCTGGCCGTCCTGAGCGCTGGAAAGCCTGTACTTAACTGGTCATCCCCAAAAAGCGATCCTGACGAGCCACATCTGTTGTTTTCTGTGAGCAAATCCATAACCGGACTACTTGCTGGAATCTTATCCGAAAAAGGCCTGCTCGATTGCGATCGCCTCGTCACCGATTATCTGCCGGAGCTTGCAGGCTCGGCCTATGGCGATGAATGCAGTGTTCGCCATCTGCTGGACATGACGGTCAGCCTCGATTTTGAAGAGAACTACCTTGATCCCGAAAGCGCCTTTGGGCGCTACCGCCGCGCGATGCTGTGGAATCCCGTCGATATGCGCGGCGACCTTCTCAATCTCTTGTCGTTCGCCAAAACGCTGCCGCGGCTTCCCCGCCCGCATGGCGAGGTTTTCTTCTACGCCTCCCCAACCAGCGATGTGCTCGGCGCTGTCGTTCAACGCGCAGGCAGCAAACCCTTTGCCGACCTCCTATCCGAGCACATTTGGACAAAAATCGAGGCTTCAACAGAAGCCTATATCACCGTCGACCCCGTCGGAAATCCACGCTCAGCGGGTGGCATTTGCGTGACCACGGCCGATCTCGCCACCCTCGGCGAAATGGTTCGCAACCAGGGCAAAGCGAAGGGCGCGCAAGTCGTGCCTGCCGCTTGGATTGCCGATATCTGGTCAGGTGGCAGCCGCGAGGCTTGG
>CANCAR010000257.1 GCA_947374125.1 Hyphomicrobiales bacterium
TTGCGAGAACGTCAGGACGCTTGGCAGTGTCGCCGCCGCCCGAAAGGGTCGCTGCGTTTTCAATGCCGACCTTAACAGTCGCCGAACCAGCTGCCATTTCGTAGGCCATGCCGATACCGGTGCCGCCGCCGAGCTTCGAGCCGTAGTTCCAGCCGAAGGTGCCGGAGATATCGGCCATAGACGCGTCTTTACCAACGGTCAAACCGCCGAGCTGAGCGTAGATGCGGCCAGCCGAAAGGACGCTCGCGTCGTTGAAGTTCGTGCGGATGACACCGCGGACAACGCCGAGTTCGGAGTTGCTGCGAACATCGGTCAAAATACGGCCGTCAGCGCTCTGCGAATAGGTGCCGTCATTGGCATACGAACCGGCATAGGCCATATAGCCCGAGAACTTAATGCAGTTGTCGCCGCCTGGAATTGCGAAGAAGCCAGCGCCGAAAGCAGGGCAACCGGTTGCAGCAGCAGGAGCTGCCTTCTTGGCAGGAAGATCAGCTGCGAAAGCAGCGCCAGCAACGAGAACCGCTGCCGAGGAAAGAAGAAGGGTCGAGAGTTTCATGATAATCATCCATTTCTAATGGGCGTGGAACGCGAGACACATCCAAACGCCGTTTCGACCCCGGATTGATGCCGCAGTTTCTATTCATACACAACCTTAAGTTGTATCAATTGCGGCGAAACAAGGTAAATTGCCGGGAGATGTTGCAAATTTCACACGCATAGGTTGTAATAAAAGAACAACCTATTGAAATTAAATGATTAATTTAAATCCTAACGGTTCATGAATCAGGATTTTTAGGACTTTTTGAGGTGTTTTTGGTTGGAATTTGTGGATTTTTATCGGTTTGGCGCGGGAGTTCACGTGCCGCCCGGGGCTCCGAAAGGCTGAAAAGGCGCGTTCAGCCCGGCTCTCTGAGATCGGTTGTCACCTCATCTTTGCCCTTCGCAAAGGCGAGCAGCAACAACCCAGCGCTTACAATCAGAACCGCACCAATCACCGAATACTGGCTCGGCATTTCCGACCAGATCAAATAGCCCCAAATCGTGCCCCAGATCAGATTGGTATATTCAAAGGAGGTCACAATATTGGCCTCCTCCAGCCGATAGGCTTCGCCCAGCATCGTCATGCCGATCGCCGCTATCGGACCACACGCGGCAATCAACACAAGATCCTGCACGCTTGGCGTCACCCATTGGCGCAGCAGGAAGACGAGGCTCTTATGCCCCTCATAATCGCCACCCCAAGCGGTGACGACCAAAGCCAAGACACCGGCGGCCACCAGATACAGCATGTTTTGATAAAACGACATCACGGCGGCGGAATCCTTCATACCGATTCGCCGGGCAAGGATTTGCGCGCTCGCATAGGCAAAGGCGGATAAAATCGGTAGCAGCGAGGCATATTCAAAAATGCTACTGCCCGGCTGCACCATAATGAGCGCCCCGATAAACCCTAAAAACACCGCGCCCCAGCGAGCAATGCTGATTTTTTCGCCCAAGAAAGGCCCGGCTAACGCGGTAACGAACAAGGGAACCGTCGCATAAAGCGCAATCACATCGGCGAGCTTCATCACCGGAAACGCCAAAAAATAACTCGTATAGGCGCAGAGCAGCAAAAGGCCGCGAAAGATCAACGCACCACTGCGGGGTGATTTAATGGTTCGCAATCCGCCGGATCGCGCAATCAAAAACAGAATAAACGGGATGGCCGCCACGCAACGCGCAAAAATCACCTCATGCACCGGATAGCTGCCGCTCACCGCCTTGATCACAATATCCTGCAAGGAGAAGATAAAGATCCCGCCCATGAGCCATAAAACGGCCTGAAGCCTCTTTGAGACGAACATAGGGTGCTCCAGTAAACCATCACTTCGGCCAAACCGCCGCCAAAGCGGGGGCCAAACCAATGATATGCAATCTTAACGGATCTGACGTTAGGTGGTAGGGACTATTGCCTCAAACGGTGAATATGCCATGTCAGCCAACGCCTCATTTTATTTTGATCGCGAAGGGAATGTTTTTACATCACCCATGACCAATGCCTGACATCCGTTTGAAGCAAATTATAAGTCTGCCTTCCGGGACCCAGACGGGTAGTCGGTGCGTTATCATCCTGCATGACCAGTTCTTATCCCGAAAGGTGCCCACTTCTGATGCCCCTGTCGCCACATCCGACCTTAGGCTGGAAAGAATGGCGCGAGGCGATTGATGCACAGTTGGATCGCGCCGGATCGGTCGGCACCGGTTCAATACCCGCTGATCAAGAGGATATTCATCAATTTCGGGCAGCTCTCAAATGCGCGCGCGGCTTACTTCGACTTGCTCCGCCCTCCATTGAGCGTCAGACCAGCACAATCCGCAAAGAGATTGCAACCATTGCCCGTGGGCTCGCCCGTATTCGCGACCAGCATGTCGGGATGGAAACGCTGAGTTCCTTTTCTAAAACCAGCAAGACAGTACCCTCTGGCGAGTTATCGGTTAAGGCGGCTTCAACTTTAATGACAGCGCGCAAACGGCTGGGCAATGTTCTCCCGCCGCTGAACGATCTTCCCGAGCCTGCCGAAAGGTCCAGCATTTTACTCAAAGCCATCAAGCATGGCGAAAAGCGATTGAACAAACGACTGCCCGAGGATTGGGAGACGGCAGATGTTGCGGCAATCCACGCCTATCGCTCGGCCCTCGTCTCCCATGAGTGCCAGATTAAATTCTTGAGCGAGCAGATGGGCAGACCGGAGAAATCCAAACTCGAAAAATTGGGAAAGCTGAGGCGCTATCTTGGCGAGTTCAACGATATTGCCCGTCTGCTCGCGGCAGACAATAAGAAAAGCCTAAGATCCCAATTCGAGGATTGGGACGCCATTTTATCCCGCGCCAAAAAACGTCAAGCCGCATTGCGCCGAAAAATAATGAAGATATGTTAGGCATTATTCGCCTTTCTTCGGGAAACGTGCGTCAGATTCCACGACATTCAAATCCATATGGTTGCGCATATACCGCTCTGACGCTCTCTGGAGGGGCTGAAAATCCCACGGGAAATAATGGCCATTCCGAAGCGCTTCATAAACCGCCAACCGGCGCGTTTGCGAGCGGCGGACCTCGTGATCAAATCGCTTTACATCCCAACGCTCAGCCACCCGGGCTAGAAGGCGTGCACGAATTTCTGAATGCGACGAAAGCTCGGCAAGATTTGTCATCTCGTGTGGGTCATTTTCGAGATCGAACAGCTGAACGGGGTCGTCGCCTGCGATGCAGAGTTTAAAGGCCCCTTCCCGCACCATCACCATCGGCGCAATCGATCCCTCGGCCGCATATTCAACGCGCACAACCGGATCGGGCCGAACGCCGCCAGTCAACGCCTTGCAAAGACTTACACCAT
>CANCAR010000258.1 GCA_947374125.1 Hyphomicrobiales bacterium
GTTTGTCTCAACCGCCATGGTGCGCGATGGGCTTGCCGGATCGGCGATGGCCCGCGTGATGTCGTTCGTGATGACGGTGTTCATGCTCGTCCCGATTCTCGCACCCTCCATCGGACAATTGGTGCTGTTCGCGTTTCACTGGCGTGTGATCTTTGGAGGGTTCTTTGTCATGGCTATCGTCGCGGGCCTATGGCTGGGGTTGCGGCAGCCGGAAACCTTGCCTCCTGAACGGCGACTACCGTTTTCGACCAAAGTCATGCTCGCATCCGGCCTTGAAGCGCTACGTCACCCCGTGACGTTGGGCTACACGCTTGCCATGGGCTGCGTGTTTAGCGGGTTGATTGCCTATCTCGGCACATCGCAGCAGATCTTTGCCGAGCTTTACGGGCAGGGTCCATGGTTTGCCGTCTGGTTTGCAGGTTTTGCGGTCGCTTTGGCCTTATCTACCATTGCCAATGGGCGCTTTGTCATGCGGCTCGGTATGCGGTTTATCACCAAATGGGCGCTCAGAGGCACCATCCTTCTATCGCTCGTGTTTCTCGTGACCGCCGTAGCCTTTGGCGGCAAACCGCCGCTTGCGGCGCTTGGCCTCTATCTGTTTTTGAATTTCTTCTGCCTCGGTTTGCTGTTCGGCAATTTCAATGCGCTATCGCTTGAGCCTGTCGGCCATATTGCAGGCATGGCTTCCGCCGTCTCTGGGTTCATTTTCTCGATGATCTCGATTGTGGGCGGAACCTTGGCGGGCTTGGCCTACAATCAAACCGTTATCCCACTGGCCGCGAGCTTTGCCGGTTTTGGAATTTTGACTTTGTTCTTAACCGAATGGGCGGAAGCCAAACGCCCACCGACGGCTAAGCTCTGACTGGACTCTTGGCCCAAACCGGCCAATAATCCGATCAAGAAAATATCGATTAAATTGCATTTCAAAGACTGGGATTGATCATGTTGAGATTGGACGAAAAACTCGCCCGTATCCGGGCTGGCCATTACAGCCGAAATGATTTCATCATCGCCGACGCTAAAGACCCCGATATGGGGCCCGGCCTTTATGCTGTAGGTCCCTTACGTGAACCGAACGGCGCAACGCCGCGGCTTCGTACCCGTGCGGAGTTTCTCGATTCAATCGGTGACATCCTGAAGCAAGATATCGTCGACATCATGCTCACCTCGCTCTCCAATCTCGAGCAATTGGACAAGCGGGGGTTGGTTAAAGGCTCAAACGTCAAATTCGCCATTCGAGCGAATGATACAACAGATATTTGGAGACATCGGGGTGCGACCTATCACACGTCTCCGTCACGTCCTTTTCGGACAGCGGCTGTTTCCCGCGCCATTCGCTTCACCGATTTGGGGCTTTATTCGATCACTTTCAACAATGACCTCGATGCCGATCATTATGCGCTCGAAGCCTTCACCGAGTTTCGCGAGGATGCCATTGCCCATGGCATGAAATATTTCCTCGAAGTCTTTAACCCAAATGCAGCCGAGCTCTCCTCCGAGGATATGCCGCGCTACGTCAACGACGCGATTATCCGGTGTCTTGCAGGTCTAACCGAATCAGAACGGCCACAATTTTTGAAAATTGCCTATAATGGTCCCCGTGCGCTCGATGAATTAGCTTCCTTTGATCCGAGCCTCGTTGTCGGCGTGTTAGGCGGCGGCGCGGGAACAACGCGCGACTGTTTCGAGCTCATCCATCAGGCGGAAAAATACGGCGCACGAGTCGCCTTGTTTGGTCGCAAGATTAATCTCGCCGAGTCACCGCTTGAAATAATCCGCCATATGCGCGCCGTAGCCGATGGCTCGCTCACACCTTCAGAGGCCGTAAAATCCTATCACGGCGCGCTGACGTCCGCCCAAATCACGCCATCACGAACCCTTGCTGACGATAATATCATCACCGAAATGCCCTTGAAACAGGCGTGAGAGCTTCGGCATGAGCGAACGTCGTGGCATTTTGACGGCCGGATCGTGGTGCGTCGACAACAACAAATCGGTGGCCGTCTGGCCATCGGAAGACACGATGAGCACGATCATCGACCTTGACCGACAAGGCGGTGGTTCAGGCTGCAATATGGCGCTGGATCTCAAAAAACTTGATCCGGTTTTCCCCGTCGAAACCATGGGGATCGTCGGCGATGATGATGATGGACGTTTTTTGCTCGGCCTTTGCGACGAAGCGGGCATTGATCGAAAACGTCTGAAACCGCTTGACGGCGGCATGACGGCATTTACCGATTGCTTCAATGCACTTGAAAGTGGCAAGCGAACGCATCTTTATTTTCCCGGCGTTGCCGATGTGCTCTGCCCGGATCATTTCGATTTCAGCACCACGCAAGCCCGAATTCTTCACCTCGGTCTGCCTGGCGCTCACAAGCGAATGGATACAACTTGGGGAAGCGACAATACGGGGTGGGCCACCGTACTGCGCGCGGCAAAAGCCGCTGGCCTTACGACCAATCTCGAAATGGTAACCACCACGCGCGCAAAAGTGAGAGAGTTTGGTCGCTCATGCTTACCTTTTCTCGATTTGCTGATCGTCAATGATTACGAAATCGGTGCCGTCGCCGATATAGGAACCAGACGGGACAACGAAACGCTCCCATCAAAAGTGGTCGAAGCCTTACGAAAAACGCTTGAACTCGGCACCCTTTCAATCGCCGCCGCACATTTTCCAGAAGGAGCTATTGCGGTGACCCGTGACGGTCAAACCTTTAGCGTTGGATCGGCTCTAATACCGCCCGATCACATTGCTGGCGTAAACGGCGCGGGCGATGCCTTTGCCGCAGGCTTTCTCTATCTTTGGCATGAAGGCTATCCAGTCGATGAGGCATTACGCTTCGGCCATGCAACAGCAGCGGCCTCCATGCGCAAAGTGTCAACCACCGCTGGCGTTGTATCGGTATCGGAAACTTGGGGGCTAGCTGAAAAATGGGGCTTTAGACCTTCACCGACGGTTTAAACCAACCGCGCAGGCGTAGCCGTATCCCGCGTCCAGCTCCAGAAGGTCAAGAGTGGTGCCGCACCCGTTCGTGTCGCGTGAATCACGTTAGGGCGGTGCCAAATCACGCTTCCAGCCGGTTTTGGCGTCAATGATTCTTCGCCCTTTCGCCATTCGGTCTCCGAGGTTAATGGCCAATAGAGCTCCGGGGCAGGGTGGAAATGATCGCGGTAATGCTGGTTTGGTCCCAACATCAATAAACCCAATAAAAAATCATCGCCAGGAAAGAACCCCCTGGGCCCAATGATCTCGCACCAGCCGTAATTCTCGATGAATCCGGTACCAAGCAAAGCATCATTATAGGCTTTCGACTGAAGCCATTGCAGATGCGGTCGCAAAACCGAAATAGCCCGCTCGATA
>CANCAR010000259.1 GCA_947374125.1 Hyphomicrobiales bacterium
CCGGCAGTTTCGCGATATCGGCAAAGGTGATCTTTTTATCCGTGCCCGCAACGCGTACCGTTCCATCCACAATTTCGAGATCCGAAACATTGGTCTCAAGCTCATCGGATGCGAGCTTTTTGAGCTTCTCCGAAAGGTCTTTGGCCGCCACAAAGGTCGAGACGCCGCCCACAGGAATCGACCGCGAACCGCCGGTACCATGGCCGGTTGCAACCCGCGCCGTGTCGCCTTGCACGACTTTGATCTTATCAAGCGGCAAATCGAGGTGCTGCGAAGCAAACTGGGCATAGGCGGTAGCATGGCCCTGCCCGTTCGACTGCGTGCCGGAATAGATCGTCACCGACCCATCCTTTTCGAGATCAACGGCCACTTCTTCGCCATCCCCCCAAGCGGTACATTCGATATAGGTCGCCATACCGATGCCGCGGAGTTTACCGGCCTTTTTCGATACCTTGAGCCGGTCTTTAAACGTCGCCCAGCCGGATACGTCCATGGCCTGCGTCATATGCTGGTCGAAATCACCCGTATCATAGGTCCGATCGCCGACCGGCGTCTTGTAAGGCATCGACGATGGCGCAATGAAGTTTTTACGACGAACCGCCTCAGGCTTCATGCCCAATTCACGCGCCACATAATCCACAAGGCGCTCAAGATTATAGGCCGCTTCCGGACGGCCAGCGCCGCGATAGGCGTCCACCGGAACGGTGTTGGAATAAACCGCCCGCAAACGAACCGCTATATCCGGTGTCTTGTAAACGCCCGTCATCATCGAGGCGCAGAGATAATGAATATAAGGGCCAAACTGCGAGCAATAGGCACCCAAATTGCCGATGACATCAGCTTTCAGCGCCAAAAACTTGCCGGATTTATCAACCGCCAAGGACGCTGTTGTAATGTTGTCGCGGCCATGCGCATCGCCCAAGAAATGGTCGGCCCGGTCGGCAATCCATTTGACCGGACGCTTCAACCGGCGGGCCGCCTCAAGAACCAGCGGATATTCGCGGTACATGAAGCTCTTGGTACCAAAACCACCGCCGACATCACCGGTCATGACGTGGATTTTATTGGCCTTCACCTTCATGATCTTCTCAGCCAACGTATCGCGCAATCCATGCACGCCTTGGCTCGAAACGGTGAGCTTCATGGTCTTGGTGGCCGTGTCATACTCGCCAACAGCGCCACGCGTTTCCATATAATTGGTAATCAGGCGATTATTCTCAATCTCGATCGTCAATACACGATGCGCCTGCGCGAAAATCCCATCAACCTTTTTGTGGTCGCCGAGATGTTGCTCGTAAGCGAGGTTATCCTTCACCTGCGACCAAACCGCAGGAGCGCCCTTCGCTAGCGCAGACCGAATATCAGAAACGGCTGGCAGCGCCTTATAATCAATAACAATCGCTTCAGCGGCCAGTTTCGCGGCGTTGAGCGTTTCCGCAACAACAAAGGCAATCGCATCGCCGACATATTTTACCGTGCCTTTGGCCAGCACTGGAATATCGGCCACGTGATTTTGCGAGCCGTCATCATTGCCAAGCGGGGCAAGGCAAGGCACATCGCCAAAATCCGCGATATCCGCGGCGGTCAATATGAGCTTAACGCCCTTAATGGCTTTTGCAGCCTCGACATCCTTGATCGTAAAATTGGCATGCGCATAGGGACTGCGCAAGACGAAGGAAACCAACTCTTTCGATGGAGAATAATCATCCGTGTATTGGCCCCCGCCCGTTAGTAAACGAACATCCTCAACGCGCCGGATGGGTTGACCGATACCGAATTTTTTCACGCTCATGGCTTCTTCCCCGATTTCAAAATTCTCAATTGATCTGATTATAGTAAGATAAATATCGATTTGGCGAGTGCCAAACCCCGTGTCGCCTCGTCGCGGTCGCCTTTAGAGCCCGGTATCCACCGGCTCGCCATGTTCCACCCAATCGATGAAGCCTCCCGCATAATGCGCACCAATGCTTAGACCCTGCTCGAACGCCATCATGGCCGCCGTCAGCGAGCGGCGACCAGAACGGCACGAAAGCACAATTCTACGCCCTGCCGCATCCGGAATATCGGCAATTTCAAAGGATGAAAGAGGCACAAGCACGGAGCCTGGAATATGTCCCGCCTCAAACTCATGGGCTTCTCGCACATCGACAAGCAGAATAGAGCCTGACTCTAGACCGGCTTTGATGTCTTCAACCATCAGGTTTTCAACCGGCGGCGGAGCGTGAATGGCCATGATGCGTTTCCACTTAAACGTTTTGCTGAACTTGCTTTGACGTAACTTTAGCGCATAGCGATAATTTTAAAAGACCTTGAAACCGCAAGGCTGATCGTCACCCCCAAGCAATCAGCTCAAGCAAGCAATCAGCTCAATCCGAATGCACCGCAGGTGCCGCTATGGGTGCTGCGGCGCGAGGTTTTCTAAGGAGAAACACCATCGGAATCGCAAATAGGGTAACCCCAAACATCAGAAGGTAGTCATTGCTATACGAGATAATGGCAGCCTGTCGCATCACCATCGCCTCAATCATCCCCTGCCCCGCTGTCGTTGCAGGGTCCAAAAGATCGGAAGCTCCGCTGAGCGGCAATCCGAAACTAAACGGCGTTAATCCCTCGACCAATCGGCTTCGATAGAGCGAGGTGCCTGACACCAATTGCGATATCACGATGGAAACGCCAATCGAACTGCCAAGATTTCGAATCAGCGTCCACAGCGCGACACCATCCGTCCGAAGTGCCGCTGGCAGCGTCGCAAAAGCCGCGCTGTTGAGTGGCACAAAGATAAACCCCAAACCAAAGCCCTGCACAATGCTGGTCTCGGCGATCCATAGGGCCGACGTTTCGGGCGAGAAATAGATATTTTGCCAGATCGACCAGAGCGACATTAAAAGCCCGAGCGCCACCAACGGTCGCGCATCAATGGATTTTAGCAATCGCCCCACCACCATCATTGCCACCAACGTGCCAATGCCGCGCGCACCCAGCAATTCGCCTGCCGCCAATACGGGATAACCCATCACATTCTGAATAAAGGGAGTAATCAGCGCCATCGACGCCAAGAGAATGATCCCAACGATAAACATCATGAACAGTGCGACGACAAAGTTCCAATCCTTGAAAATCGCTAAGGGAATGAATGGGCGGTCGGTTGTTAGCGCGTGGGCCAAAAAGATGTAGAGGCCCGAAGCGGCGACTGCTGCCTCGACCACAATCTCCATAGAGCCAAACCAGCCGACTTGCTCGCCGCGATCCAACATCAATTGAAATGAACCAATGGCTATCGAGAGCGCGATAAAGCCAAGCCAATCAAACGGAACATCCTTTCGAGCGGGCGTTTC
>CANCAR010000260.1 GCA_947374125.1 Hyphomicrobiales bacterium
TTTGACCTTAAGATACCGGATCGAAAGCGGCCCGAGATTACTGATTTGATGTCGCGAATTAATGAGCAGCTTTGGATCGGCCATTTTGACATGTGGTCGGAGACCGATGTTGTGATGTTTAGGCATTCGCTGATGCTGTCGGGCGGTGCTGAGCCAAGTGGCGCGCAATGCGAGGCACTTTTAAGCCTTGCGGTTGATAGCTGTGATCGGCATTTCCAAGCGTTTCAATTCGTTTTATGGTCTGGGAAGTCTGCATCCGAGGCGCTTGCTGCTACGATGTTTGAAACAGTCGGCGAGGCCTAATTTTAAATCCCTTTAGATGGTAACCCTCTCATGACAGTGGAATTTCCTACCTCTCTGGTGCTTGTCGGCGCAGGCAAAATGGGCGGGGCGATGTTGGAAGGTTGGATCGGATCGGGTCTACCCGGTAGCGCCGTGACGGTGATTGACCCGTTGCCTTCGGCTCAGATGGCCGCCTATTGCGGAGCCCTTGGGATTGCGATTAATCCGCCGATTGGCTCCGTCGCTACACCTGAGGTTCTTGTGCTGGGAATTAAGCCGCAAATGCTGGATGCGGCAGCCCCCACGCTTGCTCCACTGGCTGGGAGCGATACTCTGGTTGTTTCCATTCTTGCGGGCAAGACGATTGCCAATCTTAAGGCACGTCTGCCAGACGCCCGCGCTTTTATTCGCGCCATGCCGAATCTTCCTGCTTCGGTTGGGCGGGGTATCTCGGGGGCGGTTGCTAATTCGGGTGTCTCGACGCGGCAACGGGCATTGGCGGATCTATTGCTCAAAGGCGTTGGTCGGGTGGAATGGGTTGATCGCGAAGCCTTGATTGATGCCGTTACAGGGGTGTCGGGTTCTGGGCCTGCTTATGTATTTCATTTGGTTGAATGTTTGGCCAAAGCAGGCGAGGCTGAGGGTCTTCCTCCTGATCTCGCTCTAAGGCTTGCGAGGGCAACGGTTGAGGGCGCGGGCGAACTCCTGTTCCGCTCTGACCTTTCTGCCGCAACGCTGCGCCAGAACGTGACATCACCGGGTGGAACAACGGCGGCGGGGCTTCAGGTTCTTATGGGCGAAAACGGTCTTGAGCCCTTAATCGCGGGCACCGTGCATGCGGCTAGGCGTCGCGCTGGTGAACTCTCGGGCTAAGTTAACTGGACAATCGCGCTCTTCATTGCCATTTGCTACAGTGACGGTTCAAACGGAGTGCGGATCATGGCGAAAACGGCGGAAATTTCGGGCGGCACGGTTCGGGATCGGGTGATTGACGCGCTTATGGCATTGGCTGCCGAGCGCGACTGGGACCAGATTGAAATTGGGGATATTGCCGAGCAGGCTGGGATTAGCCTTACCGAATTTCGTGATGTATTTCCTTCAAAGGGCGCCATTCTTGCTGCGTTTGCCCGTCGCATTGATCATGCTGTGCTGGCAGGAGCGTCGGATGATCTCGCGGACGAGTCCGATAAAGATCGTCTATTTGATGTGTTGATGCGCCGGTTTGATGCGCTTTCACCCTACAAACCCGCCCTTAAGCGAATGACCCCTTCTATCATGCGCGATCCGCTTTCGCTTGCAGCCCTTAATCAAGTGGCCGTGAATTCGATGCGTTTTATGCTGGCTTCAGCTGGCATTGATACGGAGGGCCCGGCTGGCGCGTTGAAAGTGCAGGGTAGCGTCTTGATGTTCGCAAAACTTTTGGATGTCTGGTTTCATGATGAAGATACTGGAATGTCAAAGACCATGGCGGCGATGGATGCCGAATTGGCGCGCGGCCGCATGTTGGTGAGCCGTTTGGATGATCTATGCCGTTTGACGGCGCCTTTGTCGGGAGCCCTGCATCGTGCGGCCGAGCGGGGATGGCGTATGGCCGAGCGCCGTTCTGAGCTACGCGGTAACCCGGACATTGATCCTTCCATCTGAAAGTAATCTATCGATGAGCTTCCCCGATCACCGTGCGCCACCGATTGTTTTTGATGATTTTTTGAAGGTGGATATCCGTGTCGGAACCATCATCGCTGCCGAACCGTTTCCGGAGGCGCGTAAGCCTGCGATTAAGCTAAAAATTGATTTTGGTGCGGAACTTGGCGTGAAGCGCTCTTCGGCGCAGATCACTGAGAACCACAGCGTTGAGACCTTGGTGGGTACGCAAGTGCTGGCCGTCGTTAACTTTCCGCCGCGCCAAATTGGCCCGTTTATGTCGGAAGTGTTAACGCTTGGCGTTCCCGATCAGGACGGAAAGGTGATGTTGATCAGGCCAGACCGCCCCGTACCCGGGGGCGGTCAGCTTTACTGAGCTGAGAAAAATTATTCCGCGGCCAAAGCCTTTGGCGTAACGGATGTCGTATAGGCATCCAGCATCGTGCGAGAAACATTGCCCGGCGTGAAGCTATAAGGACCGACTTCTGACACGGGTGTTACTTCGGCGCCCGTACCGCAGATGAAGCACTCGTCAAATCCAGCGAGCTCCTCCGGCATGATCCGGCGCTCAACCACGTTGATCCCTTGCGCTTTGGCCAGATCAATGATGGTTTGCCGGGTGATCCCGTTCAAAAAGCAATCCGCGATCGGTGTATGCAGTGCGCCGTCCTTAGCGAAGAAAATATTCGCGCCGGTGCATTCTGCAACTCGGCCCTGCCAGTCGAGCATCATCGCATCGGCATAGCCTTTTTTCTCGGCGCGATGCTTGGAGATGGTGCAGATCATATAAAGGCCCGCTGCCTTGGCATGGACAGGCGCCGTCATCGGATCCGGACGACGATAATCCGCCATGTCAATCCGAATGCCCTTCATTTTCTGGGCGGTGTCGAACATTGATGGCCAATCCCAAGTGGCAATCGCCACATGGATCGTCGCGTTTTGTGCCGAAATAGCCATCATCTCGCTGCCGCGCCAAGCAACCGGGCGAACATAGCAATTTTTGAAGCCGTTTTTTGCAACCACCAAATCTTTGGCGGCGTTCAATTCGGCTACCGAATAGGGGATTGTGAAGCCGAGAATTTCGGCAGAGTGGAGAAAACGCTCGGAATGTTCGGTCGATTTGAAAATCTCACCGCCATAGGCGCGCTCGCCCTCAAAAACACTTGAGCCATAATGCAGGCCATGGCTTAAAACATGGAGTTTGGCTTCTTTCCATTCGACGAGCTTGCCGTCCATCCAGATATAGCCGTCACGAAGATCAAAGGGAATCACTGACATGGGGCGCTCCATAAGCTGTTGGCGATCACTGTCGCCTTTCGAGAAAAGACTAACAATCAGGTTGAAATATGTCAACATCACTGACATAAATGACGTTATAACATTTTGAGGTCGTGACACGATGAC
>CANCAR010000261.1 GCA_947374125.1 Hyphomicrobiales bacterium
ATCAGCGTGGCGCGTGCCGAGCGCAAGAAGATCAGGACGACGCCCACCACGAGCACAATACTCACCAACAATGTCAGCCCGACATCGCGGATCGAGGCGCGGATGGTCTCGGTGCGATCTTGCACAATATCAAAACCAACACCGTTCGGCAGCGTCCGCTGAAGGCGCGGTAAGGCTGCTTTAACGAGGTCGGCGGTAGCAACACTATTCGCCCCCGGTTGACGGCGGATATCGAGAATGATGGCGGCTTGCGATTGATGGGTTGCGGCCACGCGGTTGTTTTCGAGCCCGTCGGCGATTTCAGCCACATCGCGCAACAAAACATTCACCCCATTGCGTGAGGCAATCACGATCCCCTTATAGGCCTCCGCCGTACCAATCTGGTCGTTCGCCGCAATCGTGTAGCTTTGCTCAAGCCCGTCCAACGATCCTTTGGGCGCAGCCACATTGGCCGCAGCAATGGCATTGCGAACATCTTCGACACCGATTTTGTAGGACGCCAAGCGATCAATATCCAGTTTCACCCGAACAGCAGGCCTGATGCCGCCCTCTACCGATACCCGACCCACGCCGGAAATTTCACTCAATTTCGGCGCGAGAATCGTATCGGCAAAATCGCTTAACCCCCGAAGCGATACGGTTTCGGAAGCAAGCGCCAGCGTCAACACCGGTTGATCGGCAGGATTGGTTTTCGAATAGACGGGCGGGTAGGGCAGTCCCCTTGGCAGGCTTGCTGCCGCCGCATTAATCGCTGATTGCACATCCTGCGCCGCCGCATCAATATCGCGACCAAGCTCAAATTGCAGCGTAATCCGGCTGAACCCAAACGAGCTTTGCGAGGACATTCCGGCCAAAGATGGCGTCTGTCCGAATTGCCGCTCCAAGGGTGCGGTGATCAGCGCCGCGATCGTATCCGGATTAGCGCCCGGATATTGCGTGGTGATTTCAATCGTCGGAAAATCAATCTGTGGAAGGGCTGCAATCGGCAGTCCCCGAAACCCGAGCCAACCGCTCAGCGCCAGTGCCACCGCCAAAAGCGAGGTCGCAACCGGTCGCCGAATAAAGGGGGACGAGACGCTCATACGCTGCCCTGCCAAGCTATGAGCGTCCTTATTTGGCGCGTCATGGCGTCGTTCCCTGCGCTCCTGACGCATTAGGCTTCTTGCCTTTGCCCTGCTGCTTTGACGGCTGAACGACGGGCGCGGGAATAACAGTCGCCGCATCTACCCGAATGAGCGTTCCTTCCGATAACCGGTTGAACCCGCTGGTCACCACCGTCTCTGTACCCTCAAGCCCCGTCGCAATCGCCGTTTCCGTCTCGGTTTGGCGGGCGGTTGTCACAGGTACCACCACCACCTTTGAGGCCTCATCAACGCGGTACACAAACGCGCCTGCGGGGCCACGCTGCACGGCAGGCGTTGGCACAATCAGCGCGTCTTTGAGCGTGCCAATGCGGAGCATGACATTCACAAACTGCCCCGGCCAAAGCGCCAGCGTGTCGTTCGGCAAACGCGCTTTGACCTTGATGGTCCCCGTCGTCTGGTCGACCATATTATCAACCACCTCGACCTCGCCGGTGTCGATAACGGTGCCGCTCGTCCCGTCGCGCGCTTCAACCACCAATTTTCCCCGTGCCATGGCCTTGTTCAGCGCGGCGAGCTGTTGTTGTGGCAGCGTGATGATTACCGATATCGGTCGCACTTGCGCAATCGTCACGAGCCCGGCTTGGTCGGACGCCCGGATGAGATTGCCCTTATCAACGGTTCGGATACCCGTTCGTCCATCAATCGGCGCGCGGATCGTCGCCCGGTCGAGATAGGCCTTGGCGTTGTCAAGTGCCGCTTGATCGGCGGCAATTTGGGCGGTGATTTGGGCAACGGTAGAGCGCTGGGTATCGGCCTGTTGCTGCGGCGCATATTCGGTTTTAGCGAGATTAAGATAGCGCTCGAGATCGCGCTGGGCATTGGCCAAAATCGCCTCGTCCTGCGCCTTTTTGGCCTGAGCCTGATCAAACTGCGCCTGATAAATCGTTGGCTCAATCCGTGCCAACACGTCGCCCGCTTTCACATCCTGCCCGTCGCGAAAGGCGAGTTCGATCAATCGTCCATCCACTTCGCTGCGAACGGTTACGCTGTTGAGCGCCTGCACCGTGCCGATGCTTTCGACCTCAATCGCCATATCGCGCTTTTCGACGGCCTTGGCTAAGACGGGCACAGGTCCATCATCGGCCGCACTTCGTCCACCGCGCGCGGGCGGTTGGGTGGGGGGCAACAGAACAAACCAGCCGATCCCGCCGATCACCGCGATGAGAAACACGAGAGGAATGACGGTTTTGAAGCGGAAGTTCATGGCGTGTTTACCGGTGTGGATGGGACGGCTTGGGCATCCCGAACTCTTAAATTGGCATCGGCCTTCACCTCAAAACCGCCACCTAAGGCTTGGATCAATGATATCGCGGATTGCAACCGGTTGAGCCGGGATTGAATGAGGTTCTCTTCTGCTTGAAACAGATTTTGTTGAACGGTGAGCAGCGTCACTAGATCAATCGTCCCCGCCCGCAACCGCTCTTCGCTGATCGCATAAGCCCGCCGGGTCGCCGCCACCACATCGCCCTGTAATTCTTCCTGCAACCGGCTTTGCTTTGCCGCAATCAACCCGTTCTCGACATCGCCAAAGGCCGAAATAATCGCCTTGCGATAGGCAGCCACACTCTCCCCGCGTCGCCCGCTTTGTAACGCGAGGCTGGCATCCAGCGATCCACCGTCGAAAATCGGCGCCGTCATTCCGGCAAGCGCCGAGGCAAAGGCGGCATCGGGCCTCAGCATGTTCTCTAACATCCGGCTTTCATTGCCGCCCTTCAGCGTCAAATCGAAGCTGGGCAGATAAGCGGCCCGTGCCGCCTCAATATTCGCCTCCGCTGCGCGAAGATCGGCTTCCGCACGCGCAATATCGGGCCTGCGAAACAAGAGCGATGAGGGCAGCCCCGCTCCAATGCCCGGCACGGTAAGGGATTTTAAACCATCCGCCTTCGTTAGGAAGCCTTCCGGCGGGCGACCGAGCAAAATCGCCAGCTGGTTGCGGCCTTGCATGACCTGTTGTTCGAGCGCCGGAATCGCGGCTTTTTGGGTTGCAAGAATGCTTTCCTGCTCGGCAATATCGAGCGCCGAAGCGGTCCCCACCGACACCCGCGCCCGGATGGCTTCCAGCACATGCCCGGCCAGCGCCACATTGTCCTTCTTGAGCGCGATCCGGTCTTTGGCCGCTAAAATGCTGAAATAGGTATTGGCGGTTGAA
This sequence comes from Hyphomicrobiales bacterium, assembly GCA_947374125.1. Lineage (GTDB taxonomy): Bacteria > Pseudomonadota > Alphaproteobacteria > Rhizobiales > Beijerinckiaceae > CAIUPE01. The sequence goes on from CANCAR010000261.1 coordinate 3,295, forward strand.
GCGGCGATGCTGACGGCCAGCGCATCCC
>CANCAR010000262.1 GCA_947374125.1 Hyphomicrobiales bacterium
GCCGCCTGATCGATTGGCGTCAAACGCGGGCGAAAGCGCGCGAGCTATTGGCCAGCATCGAGGCCGATTTTGACGCCGATGCGCCGTTGAAGACACTCTCGGTCGCGCAAAAGCACATGGTCGAAATCACGCGTGCGCTGAGCCATGCCGCCAATGTCATCATCATGGACGAGCCAACCGCCTCGCTCTCGCGCCACGAGATCGATGAACTCTTTCGGATTGTCGCCCAGCTTAAAGCCGAAGGCCGCGCGATCATCTTCATCTCGCACAAATTCGACGAGATTTTCAGGCTGTCAGATCGCTTTGTCTGCCTCCGCGACGGCGAAAAAGTCGGCGAGGGACTCACAAAAGACGTCACCGAGCCAGACCTCGTCCGCATGATGGTCGGTCGCCCCATCGATCAAGTGTTTCCAAAACGCGATATTTCATTCGGCCAAACGGTTTTGGAGATCGAGGGACTGTCAAACGCCACGGAATTCGCCGACGTTTCGCTCTCGCTCCGCAAGGGCGAAATTTTGGGGCTTTACGGTCTTGTCGGTGCCGGCCGTTCCGAGGCCATGCAGGCCGTCTTCGGCATGAGCCAGCCGACCAAAGGGCGCGTGACTATGGGCGGCCAAGAGCTGCATATTCGCGAACCCATCGATGCGATTGAGGCGGGCATCTCCTATGTGCCCGAAGACCGCCAAGAGCAGGGCACTTTTTTGCCCCTCGGCATTCGCCACAACATCACCATGGCATCGCTTGCGGGCCATGTGCGCAATTTCTTGCTCTCGCGCGGTTCCGAACAAAACGCGGCGCGAAGCTTGGGCGGACGCCTTTCGGTGAAGGCCGCGCATTGGGAGCAGTCGCTGGGCGAACTCTCCGGCGGCAATCAGCAAAAGGTGGTCATCGCCAAATGGCTCGCGACCAAGCCGAAAGTGATCATTCTCGATGAACCCACCAAAGGCATTGATGTTGGCTCCAAAGCCGCCGTGCATGATTTTATCGGCGAATTGGCCGAGGACGGCTTGGCGGTGATTCTGATCAGTTCAGAGCTGCCCGAGATTATGGGCTTATCCGATAACGTCATCGTCATGCATGAGGGTCGCATTGCGGCGCGGTTTGAGCGCGGCAAGGGCTCGGGCGCGTTGGCTTGGAGCGCGGAGGCGATTGTCGCTGCGGCCACGGGTGCACCCGTTGCGGAGCACGCGGCATGAGCATCTTTCTGAAATACCGCGAATGGGTGCTGGCCGCGATCATCAGTTTGATGGTGCTTTGCATCAGCCTCTATGCCCCCGCCTTCGGCACACTCGATAATGCAACAGGCGTTTTGAACGACACCGCCTTCTTGTTCATGATGGCGCTGGCCCAGATGATCGTGATCCTCACCCGTGGTATCGATCTCTCGGTCGCCGCCAATCTCGCGCTCACGGGCATGATGACGGGGCTGTTTAACGAGGTGTTTCCGGATCTTCCGGCTCTCGTCTATATCTTGGTCGCGCTTTCCATTGGCGGCGGACTTGGTCTGATCAATGGCTCTTTGATCGCTTTCTTACGCATTCCGCCAATTGTCGTCACCCTTGGCACCTTGGCCATTTTCCGCGGCATGATCGTGGTGATCGGCGGCGGCTCGCAGGTCAACACATCCGATATGAGTGCCACTTTTCTGGGCTTTCCCAAACTCTCAGTATTGGGCCTCTCCAGTGTGTTCTGGATCGCGTTGGCGGTGGCGCTATTGGCTTGGTTCTTCCTCTCGATGACGCGTTCTGGGCGTGGTCTTTATGCGGTAGGGGGCAACCCCATAGCCGCGCGCTATTGCGGCATAAGCATGCCTTTTCAACAACTCCTCGCTTACGGCGTCTCTGGTGCGGTTGCCGGCATGTGCGGCTATTTATGGGTCGCACGCTACGGCGTCGCCTATGTCGAGATTGCTTCGGGCTATGAACTCACCGTGATTGCGGCTTGCGTCATCGGCGGCGTGTCGATTGGCGGCGGTGTTGGTACCGTGGCCGGAACCTTGCTCGGCGCGCTCTTTGTGGGCGTTATCGTCAACGCTTTGCCGGTGATGCAGGTCTCGCCCTTCTGGCAGATGCTGATCTCCGGCGCGGTTATTCTGGCGGCCGTGATCATCAATGCACGCGCCGAGGGCAGGGCCTTGAAGCTCATTTTGCCGGAAGCGCGCCGCGCTGCCGCACAAGCCAAACGGTGAGGGCGGAAACATGAGCGAAACGCCATCCCCTTCCACCTCGCGCTACACGGTTGCTGACCGGGCACCGCGTAAACTGTCGACCTTCCTGCTGCGCTGGGAAAGCATTCTGGTGATGATGCTGGCGGCTGTCATTATCGGCAACACGTTGAAATCGCCCTATTTCCTTGACCCCTTCAATCTGGCGGATGCGACCTATAATTTCTCCGAAAAAGCCATCATGGCGCTTGTGATGGCGCTGTTGATCCTGATCCGCGAAATTGATCTCTCGGTTGCCGCCATTTTGGCCGTTGCCGCGCTAGCCATCGGTTTCATGGGCGAAGCGGGCTTTGGCCCGGCTGTTTTGGTTTTAACAGGTCTTGTGGTTGGTTTAGCGTGTGGCGCGTTTAATGGCTTTCTGGTCACGCGCTCAGGCGTACCCTCGATTGTGATCACCATCGGCACCATGTCGCTCTATCGCGGCATTGCGCAGGTGTCGCTCGGCGATCAGGCGCTGGCGACCTATCCGCAAGCCTTTCTCGATCTTGGCCAGACCTATTTCATCAATTGGCCGCCCGTGCCCTTGTCCTTTTTCATCTTTTTGGTGTTCGCCATCGGCTTTGCCGTTTTTCTGCATGGCACGCCAACCGGGCGTCGACTGTTTGCGATTGGGTCGAACCCCGTCGCCGCGCGGTTTTCAGGGATTAGGGTGGATCGCATTCGGTTTGCGCTCTTTACGCTTTCAGGCCTACTCGCGGGTCTTGGCGCCGTGCTGCTCACCGCTCGTATTGGCGTCATGCGGCCCAATATCGGGCTCGGTTGGGAGCTTGATATCATCACGATGGTGATTTTGGGCGGCGTGGCGATTTCAGGCGGCGTCGGCACCATTGGCGGCGTGGTGCTGGCCGTCTTTGTCTTGGGGCTTTCGACCTTCGGGCTGTCACTTATGAACGTTCCGGGTATCGTCATCAATGTGCTCTTGGGGCTTCTCCTGATCATCTCGATTGCAGCCCCGATTGTCATTCGCGGCTCGACCGGGAGACGATGATGGAGCGTTACGCCTTCAAAATGTTCCTTCATCCCGGCCAGAAGGACGAATACAAAAAGCGGCATGACGAGATATGGCCCGATCTTGCCGCTTTGCTGCGCCAAGCGG
>CANCAR010000263.1 GCA_947374125.1 Hyphomicrobiales bacterium
TGCGAATTTGATGGTAAATGGGAAGATGTCTGCCCGCGTGGTACGCTTCGCCGGGTGTTGAAGCGTGCCGCCGATATGGGCTTTCATGTCAGTGCCGCCGCTGAATTCGAATTTTTTCTCTTTGAGGAAACGCCACACTCGGTTCGCGAGAAAAACTACAAAGACCTTAAAAACATTACGCCCGGCTTTTTCGGTTATTCGATGCTGAGAAGCTCGGTTCACGCCGATTTTTACCGCGATTTGCTTGATCTTGGCCGCAAGATGAATTTCGAGATCGAAGGTTTGCATACCGAAACCGGTCCCGGCGTGTTGGAGGCGGCGATCAAGGTCGATCAAGCTCTGGCCGCTGCCGATAAGGCGGCGTTGTTTAAGACCTACACCAAAGTCTTGGCCCAAAAGCGCGGCTGGATGGCGTCGTTCATGGCGAAAAGCTCGCCGAACTGGCCCGGCCAGTCCGGTCACCTGCATATTTCGTTGCAAGACACCAAAACCGGCAAAGGCGTGTTTTACGATAAATCGAAACCCTATTCGATGTCGGATACGATGCGCTGGTTTGTCGGCGGTCAACAGGCTTTGATGCCGGAAGTGCTGGCCATGGTGGCTTCCACTGTGAATTCCTATTCGCGCCTCATCCCCGGTTTCTGGGCACCGACCGATTCCGCTTGGGCGGTTGATAATCGTACCACGGCGCTTCGCGTGATTGAGGGCTCGGAAAAATCGCAGCGCGTCGAGTACCGCGTCGCGGCGGCCGATATTAACCCCTATCTCGCGCTCGCCGCCGCGATTGGCTCCGGCCTTTGGGGCATTGAGAACAAAATCGAGCCGGGTGATCCGCAAACGGGCAATGCCTATGAGGCGAAGCTGCCGAAAAACCGCGCTTTGCCCCGCACGTTGTGGGAAGCCGCTCAAAAGCTTAAAGCCTCCAAGCCCAGCCGCGCGCTCTTCGGCGATGCCTTTGTGGATCACTACGCCGCAACGCGCGAATGGGAAGAACGCGAGTTCCGCCGTGCGATTACCGATTGGGAATTGCAGCGCTATTTTGAGATTATATAAGCGGAGCGAATAGGGAGTAGCGAATGGCGAATAGGGGCCATAAACTGCGCCTGAGCGTTTTACCCTATTCGCTACTCACCATTCGCCTCTAAAATGACACCTTCCAAACAGGCCAACATCCCCATGACCGACATCCTTTGTATATCCCCCATTGACGGCAGCGAAGTGGCCCGTCGCTCGTCTGCGACACCGGCCGCTATCGATGCGGCCTTGAAAGAGGCCCGCACCGCCCAAAAGCTATGGGCGAAAGTGCCTTTGGCCGAGCGCATGGCGAAACTTAACGCCTTCGTTGACGCCATGCTCACCATGAACCAAGAGGTTGTGCCCGAAATAGCCCAGCAAATGGGCCGTCCGGTAAAATGGGGCGGTGAGTTCCGGGGTTTTGAGGAACGCGCGCGGCACATGATCAGCATCGCGCCCGAGGCCTTAGCCCCGATTGTTCCCTCGAAGAAAGCGGGCTTCACGCGCTATATTGAAAAGACCCCCGTGGGCGTTGTGCTTGTCGTGGCTCCTTGGAATTATCCCTATCTGACGGCGGTCAATTCGGTCGTCCCCGCTTTGATGGCGGGCAATGCCGTTATCCTGAAGGCGGCCGCTCAAACCATTTTGGTCGGCGAGCGCTTTGCCAAAGCCATGGAAGCGGCGCAATTGCCAAAGGGGCTGTTTACCAATCTCGTTCTGACCCATGAAGATACAGCGACTATTCTCTCCTCCGGCTCGGTGGATCATTGCAATTTCACCGGCTCGGTGGCGGGTGGTCGCGCGATTGAAAAGGCGGCAGCGGGAACCTTCACCACTTTGGGCTTAGAACTTGGTGGCAAAGACCCCGCCTATGTCCGGGCCGATGCCAATCTCGACCACGCGGTTGAAAATCTGGTCGATGGCGTTTTCTTCAATTCTGGGCAGTGCTGCTGCGGGATTGAACGCATCTACGTGCATGAAAGCCTGTATGACCGTTTCGTCGAAGGCTTTGTGGCGCTCACCAAAACCTATAAACTCGGCAATCCGTTGGACGAGGCCACAACGCTTGGCCCAATGGCTACTGCCAAGGGTGCAGAAGTCGTGCGCGCTCAGGTTAAAGAGGCCGTCGCCAAGGGCGCAAAAGCCCATATCGATGCCGCGCTTTTCCCTCAAGACAAAGGCACCGGCACCTATCTGTTGCCACAGGTTCTAACCGGCGTGGATCATTCCATGACGCTGATGCGGGAGGAAAATTTCGGCCCCGTCGTTGGCATCATGAAGGTCAAGGACGATAGGGAAGCCGTGAGTCTGATGAATGACAGTCCCTATGGCCTAACCGCCGCCATCTGGACGCAGGATGAAGCCGCCGCCGCATCCTTAGGCCGCGAGATCGAAACCGGCACCGTGTTCATGAACCGCTGCGATTACCTCGACCCGGCGCTCGCTTGGACTGGCGTCAAAGATACAGGCCGCGGCGTCAGCCTATCCGAGATCGGCTATGACATGCTAACGCGGGCAAAGAGCTATCATTTGAGAACGATATAAACCCTCCCCGTCATTGCGAGCGCAAGCGAAGCAACCCAGCTGACATTGCAAGAAAGAGCTGGATTGCTTCGTCGCTCATGCTCCTCGCAAGGACGGATAACGCACAAGCGAGCCCCATCATGACCCAATCACCAACCGCCAACTGGAATTACCCAACCACCATTAAATTCGGTGCAGGGCGCATCAAAGAGCTTCCACAGATTTGCATCGATCTGGGTTTTAAAAATCCCCTGCTCGTCACCGATCCCTTCCTCGCCACGCAAAAAATGACGCTCGATGCAGTCGCATCTCTCAAGGCGGCGGGTCTTGGCGTGGCGATCTTCTCCGAGATCAAGCCGAACCCCGTCGATAGCAATATCGAAGCGGGTCTTAAGGCCTTAAAGGCAGGCGGGCATGACAGCGTTATCGCCTTTGGCGGTGGCTCAGGTTTAGATGCGGGCAAGGTCATTGCCTTTATGGCCGGGCAAACGCGCCCGATGTGGGACTTTGAGGATATTGGCGATTGGTGGACGCGTGCCGACCCCAAAGGCATTTTCCCGATCATCGCCGTGCCAACAACCGCCGGAACCGGCTCTGAAGTCGGCCGCGCGGGCGTGATTACGCAGGAATCGACGCACACGAAAAAGGTCATCTTCCACCCGCTGATGATGCCGAAGGTGACAATCTGCGATCCGGAACTCACCGTTGGGATGCCGCAGAAAATCACGGTCGGCACCG
>CANCAR010000264.1 GCA_947374125.1 Hyphomicrobiales bacterium
TCTTCAGGCCGTTCCATCCCATCGGGTGGCGGAGATCATTGAGGGCGTGCTTGAAACCCATCCGCGCCCCGCTCCGCGTCACGCCGTAGCAGCGTCCAACGTAGGCGTTGAACTGAGCAACCCGTTCCAATTCGGTCGAGGTGGCCCGGGCGGATGGATTATCATCGACGAACCCGAAATTCATTTAGGCCAGCATATTGTTGTGCCGGATTTGGCTGGATGGCGTCGCGAGCATTTAGTTGTGCTTCCAGAAAAAGCATTTTTCGAAACCGTGCCGGATTGGGTGTGCGAGATTTTATCGCCATCGACGAGCCGCATGGATCGCGGGCCGAAACGCCGGATTTACGCGGAATTTGGTGTTAGCTACCTCTGGTTGCTTGATCCTGACGAGCAGGTCTTAGAAGCATTTCGTCTCACGGATGGCCAGTGGACCTTAATCGGGACCGTTACTGGTGCGGGTGCCGTATCCTTGCCTCCGTTTGACGCGATCTCTTTTCCCCTTTCCATCCTCTTTCCGTTCGACGCTCCAAAAAGCGACGAACCTATTTTCGGAAGCTGAGCCATGCCGATTGAAATTTTAATGCCCGCTTTGTCGCCGACGATGGAGAAGGGTAATCTCGCAAAATGGTTGAAGAAAGAAGGCGATCGGATCAAATCCGGCGACGTGCTGGCTGAAATTGAAACCGACAAGGCGACCATGGAAGTCGAAGCGGTCGACGAGGGGATCTTGGCCAAGATCGTCGTACCCGGTGGCACTCAAGATGTTCTTGTTAATCAGGTGATTGCGTTGATCGCGTCCGATGGTGAGGATGTTGCCAAAGTTGCTTCAGGCGGCGTCTCATCAGCTCCCTTGCCAAAATCTGTTGCTCCGGAAGCTGCGACAGCCTCTCCGACGCCTAGCGTTCCGGCTTCAGCTCCGGTTGCTCCGGTTTCCTCAGCATCCAAACTCTTTGCCTCACCGCTCGCCAAGCGGATCGCGAAAGAGGCTGGCCTTGATTTAAGCGCCATATCTGGCACCGGCCCGCATGGGCGCGTAATTGAGCGCGATGTGAAGGCAGCACTTGCGGGCGGAACTGGGAAACGTGTGGCACCTGCCTCTACCGCAACGGATGCCCCGGCAGCGCTTGCTACCGGCATGGCGGATGAAACGGTCAAGAAACTGTTTGAGGCTGGTTCTTATGAAGAGATCCCGCACGATTCGATGCGCAAGACGATTGCGCGGCGTTTGTTGGAAGCCAAGCAGACCATTCCGCATTTCTACGTATCCGCCGATTGTGAACTCGATGCACTGATGGCAGCGCGCGAGGCGATCAATGCTTCGGCTCCGAAAGGCGCTGATGGCAAGGCCGCTTACAAGCTTTCGGTCAATGATTTCGTCATTAAGGCGTTAGCGGTGGCATTGATGCGTGTTCCAGACGCGAATGTGACCTGGACCGAAGGCGCGATGCTCAAGCACAAGCACGCCGATATTGGCGTCGCGGTTTCAATTCCGGGTGGATTGATCACGCCAATCGTACGTAAGGCTGAATTGAAATCGCTTTCGGCCATTTCCAACGAGATGAAGGATTTGGCAGCCCGTGCGCGCAATCGCAAATTGAAGCCCGAGGAATATCAGGGTGGCTCAACGGCGGTCAGCAATCTGGGTATGTTTGGCGTTAAAAACTTCCAAGCCATCGTGAACCCGCCTCATGCCACGATTTTGGCGGTGGGTGCAGGCGAGCAACGCGCTGTAGTGAAAAACGGCCAACTTGCTGTTGCAACCGTGATGACGGTGACCTTCTCAACCGATCATCGCGCGGTGGATGGCGCGTTAGGGGCTGAATTGATCCAAGCCTTTAAAGCGCTGATCGAAAATCCGGTTGGGATGTTGGTTTGAGGTAATCAATACCCTTCTCCCCTTGCGGGAGAAGGTGTCATGCGAAGCATGACGGATGAGGGCCTAATGGTTCGGCAAATGGCTTTACCCCTCATCAGTCAGCTCTGCTGACAGCTTCTCCCGCAAGGGTAGAAGCGGACTTAAGTGGTCTTTTTTACTCGCTATGAAGGTTTGGGGCGCATGAGCACTTCCTACGACATCCTCATCATCGGCGGTGGACCGGGCGGTTATGTCACCGCGATCCGCGCAGCTCAATTGGGCTTCAAAACGGCCGTTGTCGAACGCGAGCATCTGGGCGGTATTTGCCTGAACTGGGGCTGTATTCCGACCAAGGCGCTGTTGCGCTCGGCGGAGATTTTCCATCAGGCAACGCATGCCAAGGATTACGGCCTGACGCTTGAAGGCAAGATGGGTTTTGACATCGCTGACATCGTCAAGCGCTCGCGCGGCGTATCGGGGCAACTCAATGGTGGCGTTGGATTCCTGCTCAAGAAGAACAAGGTGGATGTGATTTGGGGCGAAGCCAAGATCACGAAGCCTGGTGAAGTGAGCGTTGGCAAAGCCACCAAGCCTGCGGTGCAGCCGCAACATCCCGTGCCAAAGGGTGTCTTGGGTGAGGGGACCTACACGGCCAAACACATTATTGTCGCGACCGGCGCCCGTCCGCGTGCGTTGCCCGGCATCGAGCCGGATCAGAAGCTCATCTGGACCTATTTTGAGGCTATGGTCCCTGACTTTATGCCGAAATCGCTGATCGTTATGGGTTCCGGCGCGATTGGTATCGAGTTCGCAAGCTTTTACCGCTCGCTCGGCGCGGAAGTCACGGTTGTCGAAGTGTTGCCGCAAATCTTGCCAGTGGAAGATGCCGAAATTGCAGCCGTCGCCCGCAAACGCTTTGAGAAGCTGGGGATGAAGATCTTGTCGGGCGCAAAGGTTACGGCGGTGAAAAAAGCTGCCAATTCTGTGACTGCTACGATTGTGGACGAAAAAGGTGCTTCACAGGAGATCACCGCCGACCGGCTGATTTCCGCCGTTGGCGTCATTGGTAACATCGAGGGCCTTGGGCTTGAGGCGCTTGGCGTTAAAACGGATCGTGGTTGTGTCGTCACCGATGGTTTGGGCAAAACCAATGTGCCCGGCATTTATGCCATCGGCGATGTTGCAGGTCCGCCGATGCTCGCCCACAAGGCTGAGCATGAGGGCGTTTTGACCGTTGAAGCCATCAAGGGTTTGCATGTTCATGCCATGGACAAGCTCAAAATACCGGGCTGCACCTATTGCCATCCGCAGATTGCTTCCGTTGGCTTGACGGAAGCGAAAGCCAAAGACGCTGGCTACACACTTAAGGTTGGTCGCTTCCCGTTTATGGGCAATGGCACAGCAATTGCGCTG
>CANCAR010000265.1 GCA_947374125.1 Hyphomicrobiales bacterium
ATCCGTCAAAGGTCACCACTTGACCTGATGCTTTTAGGTCGAGCTTATTGGATCCGGCTTCGGCTAAAATATCCACGCTGGTCCGTTGAAATTCAGCCGATTCCATCTGGCAAGCGAGCGTGCGCGTCCAAATCAACTCATAAAGTTTCGCCTGTTCCGCATCGATCAGTTTGGCAACCTGCTTTGGATGCCGGAAAATATCGGTTGGGCGGATAGCTTCATGCGCCTCTTGCGCATTTTTTTGCTTCGACGAGTAGCGACGTGGGACCGACGGGACATAATCCTCGCCGAATTCTTTTCCGATCATGCGGCGGATGGCTCCGACCGCTTCAGGTGCCATATCGACACCATCGGTTCGCATATAGGTAATGAGGCCTACAGTTTCCCCGCCAATATCGACGCCTTCATAGAGGCGTTGGGCCAATTGCATCGTGCGCGCCGGCGCCATCCCAAGCTTTCGGCTGGCCTCCTGCTGCAGCGTTGAGGTTGTAAAGGGCGGGTAAGGGTGGCGCTTGGCAGGCTTTGATTCAACTGATGCCACGGTGAACTTCGCCGCATCAAGATCGCGTTTGAAGGCTTCGGCCTCAGCACCTGTGCCAATATCGAGCCGCGTAATTTTTTTACCATTCGCTCCCGCAAGTCGAGCTTCAAAATCTTGGCCGCCAAGGGTCGCCAGTTTCGCGGTCAGCGACCAATATTCGCGGGTGATAAAGGTATCAATTTCGCGCTCCCGTTCGCAGACGAGCCGCAAGGCGACCGATTGCACGCGACCAGCCGAACGTGCGCCGGGCAATTTCCGCCATAAAACAGGCGATAGCCGGAAGCCGACGAGATAATCAAGCGCACGGCGGGCCAAATAGGCGTCGACAAGGGCTTGATCCACCTCACGCGGATGCGCCATGGCATCGAGCACGGCGTCCTTCGTGATGGCGTTAAACGTCACGCGCTCGACGGGGACCCCTTTCAAGGCGCGGCGGCTATTGAGCGCCTCGACAATATGCCAAGAAATCGCCTCGCCTTCGCGATCCGGATCGGTTGCGAGGATCAAGCCGTCAGAGCCTTTCACCAAATTAACAATGTCCGACACGCGTTTGGAGGCTTTCGCATCGACCTCCCAGGTCATGTCGAAGTCCTTGTCAGGGTCCACCGAGCCGTCTTTTGCAGGCAAATCGCGAATATGGCCGAACGAGGCGATAACCTCGTAGCCCTTACCGAGATATTTGTTGATCGTCTTGGCCTTGGCAGGCGATTCGACGACGACGACCTTCATTGCGACATCCTTGCTGACCCGGTGACGGTGACCCAATGGCACCTCTGGCTGTCTCACATGGCCAATCCGAGGCCTCGGGTCAAGGGCAGTGACGCATTGCGCCATCCACATCGGTCTTCAAAATAGGGACTCCGACGCCTTGCTAGGACGCCGTTAGCCCTCTATAGCCGAGGTTTAATGACAGATTTAATTGCATCCAGCAGGTTGTTTCCGCACCGCCATCTCCTCGGTATCGAGGGATTGGCTCCGGAGGATATTGTCCAGCTACTTGATCTCGCCGACGAAGCTGTTGAGGTGTCCCGTCAAGTCGAGAAGAAAAAGACCACCTTGCGGGGACGCACGCAAATTAATCTTTTTTTTGAAGCCTCGACTCGCACGCAAGCCTCATTTGAACTCGCGGGCAAACGGCTTGGTGCAGATGTGATGAATATGTCGGTTGGCTCATCGTCCATTAAAAAGGGCGAGACCCTGATCGATACTGCCATGACGCTCAACGCCATGCGGCCCGATTTAATCGTCGTTCGCCATCATTCAGCCGGTGCCGTTCAGCTTTTGGCCCGTAAGGTCGATTGTTCGGTGATCAATGCGGGTGATGGGCAGCATGAGCACCCGACACAAGCCTTATTGGACGCCTTGACGATCCGGCGCAACAAGGGTCGAATCCGCGGGCTTGTCGTTGCCATATGCGGCGATATTTTGCACTCGCGTGTGGCGCGATCTAATTTGATTTTGTTGAACGCCTTGGGTGCCGATGTGCGGGTCGTTGGTCCGACAACCCTCCTTCCGCTCGGCATTGAGAATATGGGCGCGAAAGTATTCACCAATATGCGCGAAGGGCTAAAAGATGCCGACATTGTTATGATGCTCCGGCTTCAGCGCGAGCGCATGAACGGCTCTTTTGTTCCATCCGTGAAGGAATATTTCCGCTATTTCGGGTTGGACGCCGAAAAACTCGCCCTTGCTAAGCCGGATGCGCTTGTGATGCATCCGGGGCCCATGAATCGCGGTGTGGAAATTGCGTCTGAAATTGCTGACGGCGCGCAGTCGCTCATCCGCGAGCAGGTTGAGATGGGGGTCGCCGTTCGGATGGCGGTGCTTGAGGCGCTTTCGCGGCATTTGCCGACGAGCGAGGTGCGCCCATGAACGCGCATCGGCCTGTTCTAATCATCAACGCCCATCTGGTTGATCCGTTGACGGGCACGGAGATGCAAGGCTCGCTGGCGGTTGAACATGGTGTAATCCAAGCCTTTGGTCGTGCAATTGACGCGTCCGCCCCGCCGGAAGGCGCAATGGTTGTTGACGGGCGCGGACGAACACTCGCACCGGGCCTTGTTGATTTAAGAGCATTCGTTGGCGAACCGGGGGCCGAGCACCGCGAATCGCTCTCATCTGCAAGTCGTGCAGCCGCTGCGGGTGGCGTCACCACCGTTGTGTGCATGCCTGAGACCAATCCGCCCGTCGATGATCCGGCGGTGGTTGATTATCTCGTCCGACGCGCGCGCGAAAAAGCAGGCGTTCGCATGCTTCCCGCAGCTGCTTTGACAAAGGGCCTCAAAGGCGCGGAGATGACTGAGATTGGCCTGCTCAGCGAAGCGGGTGCGGTTTTCTTTACCGATGGCGCACGCTCTGTGGCTAACGCGCAAGTGATGCGGCGCGCGCTGACCTATGCGCGTGATTTTGGTGCGTTGATCGTCCATCACGTCGAAGACGCTGCCTTAGCTGATGGCGGCGTGATGAATGAAAGCGAACTGTCGAGTCGTCTTGGTCTTCCGGGTATCCCGCGCGAAGCGGAAACTATTGTTCTTGAACGCGATATCAGTCTCGTGCGGCTGACGGGTGGGCGATACCACGCGGCAATGATTTCATGCGCCGCGTCGCTCGCCATTATTGCTCGCGCAAAGGACGAGGGGCTGCCGGTTACGTGCGGCGTTTCGATCAATAA
>CANCAR010000266.1 GCA_947374125.1 Hyphomicrobiales bacterium
ATGGCTGAGGAATCGGCCTCGATTATTTCGGCTCAGACTGGAAAAGGCGTCTTAACCACCAATATGCGCCGAAACACCGAACAGGGCTCCTTGCAGCAGACCGCGGGCAGCCTTGATATCGCGCTGCAAGGCGAAGGCTATTTGGTTTACGGTTCATCCACTTCCGCGCAGGCGACAGGCGACCATACCTTCTCGCGCGCCGGAAAATTGACGATGAATGCCGACGGTTATCTTGTGGATGACGGTGGCTCCCCTCTCCTCGGCAACCCTTCTCTTTCGGGCGGACTACAGAACCCCAATCTTCAACCGATCAATATCTTCAAGGCCGTCGGTAATGATCCTTCGAATGTAGGGACCATCTCGATTAACGATAAGGGCCTCATCTCGGTAACAAGCACAGCGGGCGGTGATCCAAAACCGGTTGCCTATGTCGCCTTGGCCCGGTTTGAGAATGAAAACGGGATGCAGGCCAATGGTGGCAACAAATTCTCCGAGACCCAAGCCTCGGGTGCGCCGCAGTACGGCCGCGGTGGATCCGATGGCTTTGCAAATATTGCCCAAGGCAATCTCGAAAATTCCAACGTAGATATCACCTCTGAATTGATGCAGATGATTTCGGCGCAGCAGGCCTATAATGGCAATTCACGCGCTTTGCAGACAGGCAGTGAAATGCTGCGTTCGCTGACGGAACAAATTAGCTAATGAGGGACGATGAGCGCAAAACAGCGGCTAGAGGATATTAACTATTTTTCGTAGCGCAAACTTCGAAAATCAATTATTGGTTGTAACCAGCGAGAAAGTCGGGCCGAGGGGGCATGGCCAATCGCAGGGAACGCCATGGCCGTCTCTTCGAACGCCTTTGTGCAACCATCGGTATCACGCCTTATCCCGGCTCTTACGGGTGCGCCTCGGCTTGCGCCGATTGACGATACCAGCGATATATCAAGGCCGATTATCCCTTCTGATGTATCGGGACAAAGCACGCTCTTATCGGCTGATCTCGCCTCCACCATCGTTGCCTTTTCGCCCGAATACCGGCGTCGACAAAGCAATGCGTCGGGCGCAAGCGGATACCGGCCCTCAGCCGGTCCGGACGATACCCTTCGACCCATCTACAATCCGCGTGGCGCACCGTCCGACGCAGTTCCGGCCATGTCGCGCCTCGAGGCGCGCATCGCATTTGAACCCGTCTACATGCAGCATTATGCCTCAACGCTTTACGCGCTGGTCTCGCGTATCCCGACAACCCTTGCTGAACGGCGGCAGGCTTTCGACCTTCTGGCCTGAGAATTCGCAGATTTTAAAATGACACAGGCAGAATTTCTCGACGCGATCCGCGCTCTCGTCAAAGAACATGGCGGCTATACCTTTGAAGGCCCCGATGTGGCCGGCGACGTCTTTTTGCGTCGGCAGTTAAGTGGGGTTGAAAAGCGCCGCCGCGGAGCGGTCCATTTCGCTCACGCCTTGCGTCAGATCATGGAACGCGACGGCAAGGACCTTCCGCCAGCCGGATTTCTTTGATTTCACAAAGTTAACGGCTTTGTTGCCAGGCTGATCGCAACTTGGCACGATAGTTGCTGATATGTCTCCGAACACCGGTCAAACGGATTTACGAGACGATCATGAACGCCATCGACAAATTTCTCAAGCAAGACGGAACCGCACTCTCTTTGCGGCAAAAGCGGCTTGATATTTTGGGTTCCAATATCGCCAACGCCGCGACGCCTCACTTCAAGGCGCGCGACATTGATTTCGCCTCTGCGTTCAAAAGCGCAACAGGCGGTGGCGATCTAACGACCACTTCGGCCCTTCATATCGACGTAGGCGGTTCGACAGACACAACAGAAGTCAAATACCGGGTGCCTGTTTCACCATCACTCGACGGCAATACCGTTGAGCTGCATGTCGAACAGCTCCAATTCGCCGAAAACGCCACCCATTACGAAGCAACGCTGCAGTTTCTCAACGGCCGCATCCAGACGCTTCGCAGCGCATTGAAAGGTGAATGATGAAATCGCTTACGATTTTTGACGTCGCAGGACGTGCAATGGCGGCGCAACAGGTTCGCTTAAACACGGTGGCCAGTAACCTTGCCAACGTGATGGCCATCTCGGGTAATGCCGATACGGTCTACAAGCCGATCAAGCCGGTTTTTGAAACGCAATACTCTAATATGCAGGGCAATAGCGGAATCTCGACCGTTGATACGGTCGGCATCGAGGCTTCGAATGCTCCGCCAGAGAAGCGCTTCGAGCCCAACCATCCGCTCGCGGATAAAGACGGGTACATTTACGCCCCGCCTATCGATCAAAACGCGGAGATGGTCGACATGCTCGAGACCTCCCGCCAGTACCAAAACAACATCGAGGTTCTCTCCACCGCGAAGACCCTCATGCTGAAAACCATCAGCGTCGGCAAATAATCAAAGGAAACGGATACCATGACCAGCGTTTCACCAACCGCCCAGCAGTCCCTCGACACGCTTCTCTCAAAGATCGGTGCCAAGAAGGCTACGGGCTCATCGACGCCAGCCGGGCCCAAAACATCGCTCGATCAAAGCGATTTCTTGAAGCTGATGACGGCGCAGATGTCGAACCAGGATCCGTTCCAACCGCAATCCAACACCGAGATGATTGCCCAAATGGCGCAGTTCTCGACGGTTACCGGTATTCAGCAGCTCAATACCACCATGACCAATATGCAAACCGAAGTAGCCCAGAACCGGATTGCTACATCGGCTAGCTTCATTGGTAAATCGGTTCTGGTCCCTGGTGCGACAGCGCTTGCCGATTCAACGGGTGGAATTAGCGGTGCAGTTGATCTTCCAAGCGCCACGCCTAGCCTGACCCTCCAGATCGCCCGTGCCAATGGCGAGCTCGTGAAAACAATCGATCTCGGTTCAAACCCCGCAGGTCTGGTCGGCTTCAGCTGGGATGGAAAAGACGCCAGTGGCAATGTCATCGGCGACAACACCTATACGGTGAAGGCCCTTATGATGTCGGGCGGCGCGCAAGTCGCCGCGGCAACCGACATATACGGCCCTATTACCGAAGCACCCGTGTCAGCGGGTACCGATCCTCAGACCTTCAAGGTTGGCGGCGCTGGCCTCATCAATATGGCCGACATCAAAAGCTTCAAGTTCTGAACTGGCGTTTAGACACTCTCTCTTTCTGAAAGGCGCGTAATACCATGTCATT
>CANCAR010000267.1 GCA_947374125.1 Hyphomicrobiales bacterium
GATGGCAATGTCGCGGCAACGTTGCAGAGCATGCAAAGCATGGTGTCGCGCTTCGGCATGAACATCGACGCGGGCTCGCTCAGCGCCAAAAACGCCGCTGCCGTGATGGTCACCGCCGAATTGCCTGCCTTCTCAAAGCCGGGCCAGAAAATCGATATTACGGTCGCAGCCATTGGCGCGGCAAAAAGCCTTGTGGGCGGCAATCTCCTGATGACCCCGCTTGTCGGCGCAGACAATGAAACCTATGCGATGGCGCAGGGAAACCTCGCCGTTGGTGGCTTGGGTGTATCGGGCGCCAACGGCTCAAGTGTTACCGTGAATGTGCCAACTGTCGGGCGCATTCCGGGCGGTGCCAGTGTTGAGCGGACGGTTGCAACACCTTTTGAATCGATGCCCGCAATGATGCTCAATCTGAACACGCCGGATTTTTCAACGGCACTGCGGATTGTCCAAGCGGTCGACGCGGCTATGGGGCCGGGAACGGCCTCGGCACTGGATGGGGCAACGGTCAAAATTGCTGCACCGCGCGACGTCAACCAACGTGTGGCCTTTATGGCAGCCGTGCAGGATATCAAGATTGATCAGGCAGCTCCCCCTGCCCGAGTGATCGTTAATTCACGCACCGGCACGATTGTGATTGGCGATGGTGTGTTTCTGACCCCCGCAGCTGTCTCGCACGGCAGTCTAACCGTTCGGATTAGTGAGAGCCAAAGTGTTACCCCGGGCCAAGGCGGCACCGCCATAGGTGCAGGTGCCGTAGCACAGGGCGGCACCAACACGGTCACGCAGAACAGCCAAATCGATGTCAATCAAGGCAAAGTCAAAATGTTCATGTTCGCGCCCGGTGTGCAGCTTTCAAAGATCGTGGACGCGGTCAATTCGGTAGGTGCATCGCCGAGCGATCTGGTCGCTATTCTCGAAGCCCTCAAACAGGCGGGTGCCCTTCACGCCGACCTGATCGTGATCTGAGGAGATCGTCATGACATCGCTTAAACTTGATCCAGCCAGCCTCCCCACGGTTCGCACCTCGACTGCGGGTAAAAGCGCCCTTTCTTTCGATGACGCCAAGCGGGTCGGAGGCAAGGCAACGCTTGATCAGGCTGCAAAGGGCTTTGAGGCGCTGTTTGTGCAAACCATGCTCAAGCAGATGCACGAGGCCAAACTCGATGATGGCGTGTTCGATGGCGAAAGCGAAAAACCATTCCAATCCATGCTCGACGGCGCCTATGCCGATCTCGCAACGAAGCAGAGCAAATTCGGCATTGCCGAAGCGATCAATCGGACTTTCTCAAAAAATGTCGGAGCACCTGTAGCTCCCGCAAAATCTTAACCGAAAACACAAATTAACGATTTCCAAGGACCAGTCTCGTGGCAGATATTTTAGGCATCGGCTCTTCAGGCCTCTCCGCTTACAAGCGGTCGCTGGAAGTTACCGGTAACAATATCGTCAATGCAAACACCGAGGGTTTTTCCCGTCGGGATGTCCAGCTGTCTGGAATCGGCACGGCGTCTGAAACGCCAATGGGACTGAATTACGGAACGGGTGGCGGGGTAGCCGTTGAACTCGTCCGCCGCGCAACGGATAATTTCGTTCAATCCGAAGCACGCCAAGCGGCATCAACCGCAAGTCAGGCGTCAGCGCTATCGGATCGTCTTGACCGCCTTGAGAAAAATCTCTTTTCGGCGGATACGGATATCGGTGCATCGATTCAAAATTTCTTCAATAAGATTCAAGACCTTTCAAGCACGCCAACCTCTCTGCCAATTCGTTTGACGGTGCTGCAGGCTGCCGACAGCCTTACCGCCAATTTTCGGGCTCAGGCTGACAAGCTCAACCAAGAATCAGCGGCCGTCCTCGCAGACGCAGAGGACCAACTAAATCAAACCAACGCGCTCACCACCCAGTTGGCGCAAATCAATAAAAGTTTGGAAAGCCTTGGAACGGATACGAGCAAGACGAATGATCTCTTGGATCAGCGCGACAAGGTAATCAATCAGATCGTGAAACTGGTTCACGTAACGATCGAAACAAAGGCGAACGGCGCGAGTAATCTCTATATTGGCGATGGCACCGGCGGGCCACAGCTTGTCAACGCGTCGGGTGCCAAGGCGCTAAAGGTTACGCGTGAAAACGGTAACCTCAACATTATGATGGACCCCTATGGCAGTAATACGCCAATTGGCACGGTCACCGGGGGAATCGTAGGGGGAATCATTGCGTTCAACGACTATGTCTCCTCAGCGCTTGAACAATTGAACCGATTAGCTACCGGCTTTTCATCGGCCATCAATACCGTGCACATGCAGGGCATTGATTTACTAGGCCGCAAAGGCATGCCGCTTATTTCGACGGACAATTTGCAAGTCATCGCGTCCAAAGCCAATCAGGGCTCGGGTGCTGCAACGCTCGACATAACCAACGCATCCAGTCTTGGCTCAGGCAGCTATTCGGCACGTTTTAACGCCGCAAAAAACGTTTGGACGGTCACGAACGACGTCACCAAAGCACAGGTCTCGGGCCTTCCTATGGTTTCAATTGACGGCCTGAAAATCAACTTTTCCGGCCTTCCAAAGGATAATGACACCTTCTCCTTCTCGCCTCTAGAGAATGCTGCGGCAGGTATCCATGTTCTCCTCCAAGATCCAGGCCAACTTGCGGCGTCCTTGCCACAATTGGCGCAAAATGGCGGCTACAACAAAGGTAGCGCCATTATCACACTCAACAGTTCGGGCGGAGTTGTACCCGCCGCGGCGCTACAGCCTGTATCGAATATTTTCAGTCACTCGCTGACGCCATCCGCCGCGATCGGCGTTGTTCGCGATGGTGCCGTTGCAACGATTCCGACGGGCGCGAGCAATGTGACTGTTTCATCGCTTGGCGGTGTTTCAGCCGCCACATTCAAATTCGATCCGGCGCAATTGATCGAACGGTCTCCGGCCCAATTATCGGTGACCGTGAATGGCAGCGCCCAACAGTTACAGCTTTTTCCGTTATCTTCATCCGTGCCCGTCAATGGCACAAAAGATCCTTTGGCGAGCGTGGTTGACGAGATCAATCGGTCGCTTGATCAAGCTAATTTATCCGACAGGCTTTTCGCCAGTACGTCAAATGGCGGGGTCGTGATCAATGCGCTTGGAACCAACGACATCACCTATGC
>CANCAR010000268.1 GCA_947374125.1 Hyphomicrobiales bacterium
ATGTTTTGCCGGTAGATGGTTTGCTCGTTAACGGTATCGCGCTTCTCGACGAGGCGGTGATGACGGGAGAGTCCGTAGCTGTTGCCCATGAAAAGGGCGATACGCTTGTTAGTGGTGTGACGAATGTCGGGGGTGCCTTCGATATGGTCGCCCGAACCGATACCGAGGGTAGCACCTTTGCTGCGATTATTCGGTTGGTCGCAGCGGCTGAACAACAAAAGGCACCTATGGCGCGACTGGCCGACCGATATGCCATAGGATTCTTTTTATTCACGGTGGTGTTAGCCAGTGCGGCGTGGATTGTCAGCGGAGACGCTGTGAGGGCTTTAGCGGTGTTTGTGGTGGCAACTCCCTGTCCGCTGATCCTTGCCGTTCCTGTGGCCATTGTCGCCGGAATGTCGCGGTGTGCCAAACGGGGTGTATTGGTCAAAAACGGCGGCGCGCTCGAAGCCATGGCTGCAACGCGCTCGATTTTGTTCGACAAGACCGGTACGGTCACGAAAGGCGAACCAACTGTAACCAACCTTCATTTGGCACCCGAATGGGTGCGTGCCGACCTGCTGGCACTTGGCGGTGGATTGTCGCAGGCCTCCGTCCATGCGGTATCGGTGACGCTGACCCAATATGTCCAAAAAGCGGGTATTGCCCTTCCTTGGCCCACCAATGTTGTCGAAACCCCCGGCGAAGGGCTTTCGGGCGAAGTCGCTGGCCGCCGCGTTATGATGGGTACATTTGCGTTCGTTACCCGCCAAACCGGCCAAGGCGATTGGACGGCGGCGGCCGAAGAAATTATTGCCACGCAATCAGGAATGGTAACCGCATTCGCAGTTGATGACGCCTTGGTTGGGTTGATTGTTTTTCAAGATGAGATCCGCCCTGAGATAGGCACGGTGATTGAACGGCTTCGGCGCCTAGGCATTCGGCGGGTTGGGTTATTGACCGGAGATCGTCTGGCGGTAGCTGAATTGGTTGCCAAAGGGCTATCGTTTGACCATTTGGAGGCGGGCGTGACGCCTGCGGGCAAAGTCAAGGCGGTGCTTTCCGAGAAACAATTCGGCAGGGTTGCGATGGTGGGTGATGGCGTTAATGATGCGCCAGCCTTGGCTGCTGCCGATGTTGGAATCGCGCTCGGTGCAAAGGGCGCTGGAGCTTCAGCGGAAGCAGCTGATGTCGTCGTTTTGGTCGATCAGCTTGAACCGTTGCCTGAGGCCTTTGGTATTGCGCAACGTTCTTTTGCGATTGCCCGCCAAAGCGTTTGGGCGGGTATCGGGCTTTCGACGCTTGGAATGATCGCTGCGGCCTTCGGCGCGTTGCTTCCTATTGAGGGAGCGGTTGCCCAAGAAATAATTGATGTCGCAGTTATTTTAAATGCGCTCAGGGCATTAGGCGGAAAAATTCTGTCATAATTCTCCATTAATGCTGTGTTCATGGCGTTAACTGTAGAAGAACCGCCGTAGTGCATATTCGTGTGGCTTGACTTGTCGGAAATGGTCCCTTATTGCGTCGGTTGCCGTCGAACGGTACGCCGTTTTGGGGGAGTAGCTCAGTTGGTTAGAGCGTCGGCCTGTCACGCCGAAGGTCGCGGGTTCAAGTCCCGTCTCTCTCGCCATTTCCTACCGTTTTTGGGGTGGGGATGGCTCCGGGGCCCGATCTCGTTCAAAACACGCGAAAATGCCCGATTTTGGTTTTTGCAAGTTTGGAATGAACGATAATGATCGGTTCAGGGTTCTCTTTCGCGTTGATCGCTGCGGTTTGTGCGGCTGCGTTTACGTTTCTTGCGATTCCGTTGATGATGCCTTTCCTGAAGCGCCATGCGCTGGCGAAGGTGAACCCACGTTCGAGCCATAGGGTTCCCACACCGCAAGGTGCAGGCATCGCCATTGTTGTTTCCATGGTGGGTGTGTTTGGGGCGGCGATTTTCTTTGCTCCATTCCTAACCCTGTCCGACCGCACGCTGCTCGGTGCGTTGGCGGGTGGTGCGGCCTTAATCGCTTTGCTTGGATTTCTGGATGATGTCCGTCCCTTGCCGATTTTGCCCCGCATGGGTGGGCAATTGGCATTGATATTCATGCTTCTGTATGTCACGCCTCCTTACATCGCCCTATTTGACGGCGTGCTTCCGCTGCCGGTTGAACGGCTGATCGCGGGTTTCGCATTGCTTTGGATGATCAATCTCACAAATTTCATGGATGGTCTTGATTGGTTGACCGTGGTGAATTTCATCCCGCTGACGATTGTGATTATGGCTCTTTCGGCTTTGTCTATGCCTACGCCTTTGGTTGCCGTTATCGCGGCCCCGATCCTTGGCGGCCTCATCGGCTTTGCACCTTACAATAAACCCGTTGCAAAACTCTTCCTAGGCGATACTGGCAGCCTTGCGATCGGGCTGGTGGGTGGCTATGCGCTTTATCGGGTGGCAGCGGATGTCAGCTTTTTTGCGGCTGTGATTATTCCGATGTATTTGTTTGCGGATGCGACCATTACGCTAGTTCGCCGCTTGCTTAAGGGCGAGAAAGTTTGGACGCCGCATCGTTCCCATTTCTTCCAACGCGCTACAACGATGGGTTGGACGGTTAATCAAATTGTCGGAACAGTCGCGGTGTTGAATACCTTCCTCGCCTTTTGCGGTTGGATTGCGGCTCATTCCACGTCCAGCACAGTGACGATGATTGCGTTTATGATGGCTCTCGGCGCAACGCTTGTGACACTCCGCGCCTTTACGCGCGTGCCATCTGAGGCTTTGGCGGTGTCTAATTTTTGATGGGAAAAGCGCCGTTGGTCGTCATGTGACGTTTAACTTAAGTTTCGTTTCAATTTAAGGATTGAGATAGCTTCGCCACCAATCGAGAGTAGCGGATAGTCCATCCTCGAAAGAAACTATGGGCTGCCAGCCGATTTCTGCCAATCGCTTTGTATCGGCGAATAAAATCGGCGGATCGTCGGGCGCGTCTGGCCTTGATCCTCTTAAAAGAACGCCCTTTGCGGTGCTCAGATTTTCGAGCGCATCAAGCATATAAGACAATCGCACGGGTGAACCGGAGCCAAGATTTACTGCTCCTTCCAAGGGCGAGCGGGTCAGACATTCAATAGCGCGTGCGAGATCCGTGACGTGCAAAAAATCGCGCCATTGTGAACCGGAACCAAATGCTTCGGGCTT
>CANCAR010000269.1 GCA_947374125.1 Hyphomicrobiales bacterium
CCAGCATGTCCGACATTTTTCGTGAAATCGATGATGATATCCGCCGCGATCAGGCGATTGATGTTTGGAAAAAATATGGTCCTTGGTTTCTGGTAGCGGGAGCGCTGATTGTCGCGTTGACGGGCGGGTATCGGTTTTACCGGCATTACGAGACGCAAGCCTCTGAGGCAATGGGAACGCGCTTTCAGGCGGCGCTTGAAGCCTCCGCAACGGGTAAGCCAGATGACGCGGTTAAAGCGTTGACCGGTATCGCATCGGAGAATGCGGCAGGCTATGCGTTGCTGTCGCGGTTTCGGCTGGCGGTTGAGCGCGGCTCGATTGACCCTGCTGATGCGGCAAAGCAGTTTGAGCTGCTTGCGGCGGATGCGTCGATTGTTCCTGTTCTGCGGGGCCTTGCCCGGCTTCGTGCTGCGACGCTTGTAGCGGACGCAGTGACACTCGAAGACCTACAAGCCCGCTTGCAGCCTTTGATCGTGCCCGGTGGTACTTGGGCGGGAAATGCTCGGGAATTACTCGGCTTGAAGCTTCTCAAAGCCGGTGACACTGCGGGTGCCGGTAAAGCCTTTGATGAAATTATGACGGATGAGATCGCGCCTGCAACGCTCAAGCAGCGCGTTCAAGTCTACCTTGCCCTTGTTAAGGCGGGCAGCAAGCTCCCGTAAGGGGCTTGTCGCACAATCGATCGGAATTCCTATGTCGTTCACGGTCGTCCTCGTAGGCAGGCCGAATGTCGGCAAGTCGACGCTGTTTAACCGCCTCGTCGGTAAAAAGCTGGCGCTTGTCGATGATCAGCCCGGTGTAACGCGCGATAGGCGCGAAGGCGAAGCGCATCTCGGTGATCTCGATTTCAAGGTCATCGATACCGCCGGCTTGGAAGAGAGTGCTGAGACCACGCTCACAGGCCGGATGCGCTCGCAGACTGAAGCAGCCATTATGGATGCCGACGCGATTGTCTTTATGATCGATGTTCGGGCGGGGCTCACCCCTTCGGATCGGCATTTTGCGACCCTTGTGCGGCGCGCGGGCAAGCCGGTGATCCTTCTGGCCAATAAGGCTGAAGGCAAGCTCGGCATGATGGAATCCTACGAGGCGTTCGGGCTTGGGTTGGGCGACCCTATTCCATTCTCCGGCGAACATGGCGAGGGGTTGGCTGACCTTTATGAGGCGATGCGGCAAGCGCTTCCCTTGCATACTGCGCGCCCCGAGGTTGACGAATTCGCCCCTGAAGAGGAATTGGACGAGGACGCAGAAAATGATCCCGCGCGGCCTCTGCGGATTGCGATTGTCGGAAGGCCGAATGCGGGTAAATCAACGCTGATCAATTATCTTTTAGGCGAGGAGCGGTTGCTCGTTGGCCCTGAGGCTGGGATCACGCGCGATTCCATTGGCGTGGAATGGAATTTCCGTGGCAAACCGATGAAGCTGTTCGACACGGCGGGGATGCGCAAGCGCTCGCGGATTGACGATAAGCTCGAAAAGATGGCCGTGTCGGATGGCTTACGCGCGGTTAAATTCGCCGAAGTTGTCGTTCTTTTGCTCGATGCGACGATCCCGTTTGAGAAGCAGGATCTGGCGATTTTGTCGGTCATCGAGAAAGAAGGCCGGGCCTTGGTGGTCGGCGTCAATAAATGGGATTTGGTGGCGGGCGATACGGGCAGGTTCAAAAAGCTGGTCGATGACACCGAGCGGCTTTTATCCAATGTGAAGGGTGCCACGATCTTGCCGCTGTCGGGTTTGACGGGCGAGGGGGCCGACAAGCTGATTGAGGCGTGTATTGCGTCAGCGGCCATCTGGTCAAAGCGCGTTTCCACCGGTCAGCTTAATCGTTGGTTGGCGGGCGTGTTGGAAAAGCATCCGCCACCTGCCGTCTCCGGTCGCCGGATTAAAATGCGCTATGCAACGCAGGTAAAATCGCGCCCGCCACATTTTGCGATTTTCGGCAATCAGCTTTCCGGTCTACCCGATAGCTACACGCGCTATTTGATCAATTCGCTGCGCGAGACGTTTGGAATGCCGGGAACGCCTATTCGGGTTTCCTTGCGTGAAACGGAAAATCCGTTTGATCGGCAGAATAAGGGGTGATGGACGGTTTTAAACCGGTCGGCCAAAATCCAATATCTTCGGCGCGGACCCTGAGAAATCAAAAAGTCGTCCTGTTTCCATCCAATCTTCGGAGGCCATTTCAACCAGATGCGGCGCAAGCGCGGATGGCTCGCGCAAGGTCAGTGGATCTTCGCCCGGCACAGCGGATGCCCGCATATCGGTACGCAGCGGACCGGGGTCAACCATCATGACCTTGATCTTGGTGGAGGCCACTTCTTGCGCGTAGGTGTGGCCTAGCGCTTCGATGGCGGCTTTGGAGATGCTGTAACAGCCCCAATAGGGCTTGTGCTTCCAAGCGGCTCCCGAACTCATCAGGATTACTCGACCGGCTTCGGATCGGGCCAGCAACGGATCCAAGATGCGAAGCAGACGCCAATTGGCCGTGACGTTGACCGTCATCACATCGTCCCAATCCTTTGGCATGACATGACCAAGCGGTGAGATGGGCCCTAAGATCGCGCCATTGCCAAAAAAGATATCAAGCTTACCGAAACGGTCGTAAATCGCACCACCCAAACGGTCGATGCCGTCCATATCCTTTAAATCGGCTGGCACGAGCGTTGCGCCATTGGTGGATACGGCGCGGATTTCATCATCCAACTCTTCCAGAGCGCCCGTTGTTCGGGCGAGTGCAATCACATGCGCACCTTGTTTGGCAAATTCGAGAGCAGCCGTCCGACCAATGCCGCGTGAAGCGCCGGTGACGAGCGCAATGCGCCCTTCGAGTTTACCCGCCATTGTTTAGCCAGCCTCTGCAAGAAGAGAAAGTTGTTTTGGCGATTCGGCAGATTGGTCGGTGAGACCCGTAGGATAATCGCCAGTGAAGCAGTGATCGGTGAATTGTGGTTGCGCTGCGCTACGGCCATTCTCGCCCATGGCGCGATAAATCCCATCAATGGAAAGGAAGGCGAGCGAGTCACTGCCGATAAACGCCCGCATTTCGTCGAGACTATGGGTCGCGGCCAGAAGGTTATTCCGCTCTGGCGTGTCGATCCCATAAAAATCGGGAAATTTAATCGGCGGACTTGAGATCCTGAAATGCACTT
>CANCAR010000270.1 GCA_947374125.1 Hyphomicrobiales bacterium
GTTAACATCCACTGGTTTGCTTCGCTGCCGCTCGCAATGACGGCACCGGTTCTGTACCTCAAAAATCCGTAGGAGCCCCACCTTCGGCCCTACGCTTCTCGACAAATGCCTCAAGCTTAGCCCTGATTGCATCATCCATCGGCGGCGGCGTGTACCCAGCCAACCGCTCCTTAAACAAGCGGTTAGCCTTGTCATAGGCGGTCGGCGAGCCTGCTTCCTGCCAGGTCTCGTAATTCCGCCAATCCGAAATCATCGGCGAGAAAAACGCGTTGCGGTAGCGCGATTGCGTGTGCTCGCAGCCGAAGAAATGGCCGCCGGGGCCTACTTCCTTCATCGCCTCAAAGCCCAAATCATCATCGGTAAACGCCAAAGGCCGCATGAATTCGGCGAGCATGCCGAGCAAATCCGCATCAATCATCATTTTCTCGAACGAAGCGTGCAATCCGCCTTCCATCCAACCCGCCGCATGCATGATGAGATTGCCGCCACCCATAATCGCGCCCCAGAGCGAGAACACGCTTTCATAGGCCGATTGGGCGTCGATCGTATTTGCGGCGCAGGTGTTGGACGAGCGGTAAGGCAAGCCGTACCGGCGGGCGAGTTGCCCCCCAATGATTGCCGATTTCATCTGTTCGGGTGTGCCAAACGCCGGCGCGCCAGACTTCATATCCACATTCGAGGTAAACGCGCCATAGACGAAGGGCGAGCCGGGGTTGCAGCTTTGGGCGAACACGAGACCCGCCAAAGCCTCGGCGTTCTGCTCCACAATCGCACCTGCAATCGTCACAGGGGCCATTGCGCCCGCAAGCGTAAACGGCGTCAACACAACCGGTTGGTTGCGCTTCGTCATCTGGATGATGCCTTCCATCATCGGAACATCCAGCCGCAGCGGCGAATTCGAATTGATAATCGTAAAAACGGAAGGCTCACGGTCGAGCGTCGCATCATCAACGCCACGCGCAATCCGCACCATCTCAATCGCATCGAGATTCCGCTCGGCACCCAGTGAATAGGCATGGATCGCCTTGTCCGATAGCGTCAGCATGTCGGACAAGGCATCAAGATGTCGCACGGAAGCGTGAATATCCGCAGGCTCGACTGGATAACCGCCCCAAAGATGCACATTTTCCAAACTCTGGCCAAGCCGCAGAAGATTTTGATAATCGACCCGATTACCGGGCCTGCGTCCGCCGTCGCGATCCGCCGCATTCGGCGCACTGGCCACCGAGCAGAAGGCAACCGCATCACCGCCAATCTCGAGATTGTTCTCAGGATTACGCGCATGAAGCGTGAAGGTCTTGGGCGCTAGCCCGATTTTTGAGTCGACAAGCTGGCGTGGAAAACGAACGCGACCTGTCTCCTCGTCCACAATCGCGCCTTCCTTTTTCAAAATGGCGCGCGCACCTGAGTGCAAAACGTCGATGCCCAATTCTTCCAGCACTTTGAGAGATTCGGTATGGATGCGCTCGATTTGCTCGGGCGTAGCCAGTTCAACCGGCGCGAAGGGCCTACGGGGCTGCGGAGCGCGTGGTGACTTACCGGCCCGTTCTGCACGGCCTGCGCGACGACGACCACCTTCACTCATCAGTTCCATGCGGAAACCCTTCATCTTCAAACGGAATTCTTTAAAGAGAAGCCTAATCGGTCCCGCGTCGCGGTCAAAGCGCCTTTGGCGCAAAAAGACATATGTTTTATAGATGAAGGCATAAGCTGGTGGCACTTAACCCCCGCGCGAGCGCCTCATTCCCCGCCGCCCTAATACGGCCTCATCATTATCGATCAGCTCAATCTGAGTACCAAGCAAGGGATATCCGCGCGTCCGGTGCGGAAGGCCCATCGCTCCGATCTGCTCATTCTGAAAATCGGGATCGAGCACGGTTTCAACCACCACCATGTTCCGAGCAAGATCCGCCATGGCATTGCGCGCCGAATGGCTATTGAGCGCAGCTTCCGCTCCTCGCATGGCCGCTTGAGGAACATATTGAACATTATCTAGGGCGCAATCCGGGAACAATCCGATCACAGCCGCACGCAAGGGATCAATGTCAGAACCCGCTGCACCCGTTAACACCACACGGTCAATCGAAATGCCACCGTGCCGCTTCAAGAGAATACGGACTGCGGCTTGAATGGCTGACTTTCCAAGTTGCAAAGCTCTAATATCGTGCTGCGTAATGGCAATTCTTGGGATAGCATCCCTTACCAGATAGGTCGCAGATCGATATTCCTCGCGGATGCGCGCCGTTTGCTCAGCTTTGGTGATATCCAACGTACCATCGCGCTCCATGAGCCCTGACAAACGGAGCTCAGCCAACACATCAATGAGTCCCGACCGGCAAAAGCCGCCGAGATTGAGCGTTTCAACCGCTTCATCAAACCCAGGCTCATCAGACCAGAGCGAGGAGCCTATCACCCTGAACCGAGGCTCGTAGGAAATTGGATCAATCCGTATCGCATCAATTGCTCCGGGTACCGAATGCCGTCCAGCTTCAATCTGCCCACCATCCAACACTGAGCCCGCCGGAGGAGCGGCAGCAAATAATTTTCCTTTCGAGCCCAGAATAATCTCGGTCGTGGTTCCAATCGAAATCAGAAGCGTAACCTGCTCATCCCGTCCCATTCCAACCTGATAGGCTGCTGCCACCGCGTTACTGCCGAGATGCCCGCCGACGAGGGGTAAGGCATGCAGCAAAGCGCCTGGTGCCATCCGGCAGCCGATCTCGAACGCGGGAATATCAAGCGGTTCGGAAATCGCGTTAGCGAAGGGGGCAGCGCCTAGCTCAACGGGATCGAGACCGAGCACAATATGATGTGTAACCGGGTCGGCGATGAAGACGCCATTGATGATAGATTGATGGTCAATACCAGCTTGGTCGGCTAACCGACTAACGAGCCCGTTCACCGCGTCACGCAGCAAGTCCGTCATCTCATCCAAGCGATCCGCCCCCGACATGCCGTAAGCTATCCGACTGATCGGATCAGCACCAAAGCGAACGAGCGGGTTAATCACGCTGGATCGGGCGATAAATTGTCCCGTTTCACCGTCCGCTAGAGAAACTTCAAGCGTGGTATCCCCAACATTTAATGCTAAATGGGCCGAACGTATCGAAAAGTCAGTTCTATTTACCCGAACACC
>CANCAR010000271.1 GCA_947374125.1 Hyphomicrobiales bacterium
ACAATATGCAGCAGGCGGCGCGCGTATCGGAGTTTACCGCCTTTATGTATCTCGGCGAACTCGTCGAATATGATGAAACATCTAAAATCTTCACGGCGCCGCAAGACCCGCGCACGCAGGATTATATTACGGGTCGGTTCGGCTAAGAGCGCAGCGCATTAACGTGGAGACGAGACAATGAGCGACCATACCGTCAGTGCCTATGATGACGAACTCTTGGAAATCGGCCGCAAAATCACCGAAATGGGTGGTATCGCTGAGACCATGCTATCAAACGCCATTCATTCGCTGGTTAAGGGCGATACTGATCTTGCCCAACGCGTGATCGCAACGGATCCGCGGCTTGATGCCCTAGAGCGTGAGATTGAAGACAAAGCGGTTCTCACCATAGCGCGCCGCCAGCCTATGGCGATTGATCTGCGCGCCTTGGTGTCCGCCATCCGCATCGCGAGTGATCTGGAGCGTATTGGCGATCTAGCTAAGAACGTGAGCAAACGGGTTGTTGCCATCGATGGTCAATTTGCGCCGCAAAAGATCGTCGGCGGTGTGATCCACATCAGCGAATTGGCGCTCGACCGGTTGCACCGCGTGCTTGACGCCTACGCCCATCGCAATGTCGAGGCGGCGATGGCCGTTTGGCAGGCGGATGAGGAAATCGATCAGCTCTATAATTCGCTGTTTCGCGAACTGTTGACCTATATGATGGAAGATCCGCGCAATATCGGCTTCTGCGCCCATCTGCTGTTTTCGGCCAAAAACATCGAGCGGATTGGCGATCACGCCACCAATATTGCCGAAACGATCAAATATTTGGTGACCGGTGAGGCGATGACGATGGACCGTCCCCGGTCGTCCGATGGCTATGCGCCGCTCCCGACGCCTTAAGGAATTGGACTAAAAACCGAAGGTAATATGATATGTCTGCAAGACCCCGCGTTTTGATTGTTGAAGATGAGGAACCACTCACCCTACTTCTTCGCTACAATCTGGAAGCCGAGGGCTATTCGGTTGATAGCGCCGGTCGTGGCGATGACGCCGAGATCATGCTGCGCGAGCAGGTGCCTGATCTCGTGATTTTGGATTGGATGTTACCCGGCCTTTCCGGCATTGAACTCTGCCGCCGGCTTCGGCTTCGGCCCGAAACGCAAGGCCTACCGGTTATCCTTCTCACCGCGCGGGGTGAGGAGAGCGAGCGGGTGCGCGGGCTTGCCACCGGAGCCGATGATTACGTCGTTAAGCCCTTTTCTGTGCCGGAGCTTTTAGCGCGGGTACGGGCCTTGCTGCGTCGCGCTTCCCCCAACCGCGTGGCCACTTCTTTGGAAGCGGGCGAGTTGATCCTCGACCGGTCAAGCCACCGTGTTCGGCGGGCTAATCGCGAGCTGCATTTAGGCCCCACCGAGTTTAAACTGCTTGAATTCCTGATGGAGCGTCCGGGCCGAGTGTTCACGCGCGGTCAATTGCTCGATAGCGTTTGGGGTATGGATGCCGAAATCGACGAACGCACGGTTGACGTTCATGTCGGCCGGTTGCGCAAGGCAGTCAACAAGCCACGCGAACGCGATCCGATCAGGACGGTGCGTGGAGCCGGTTATTCTTTCGATGAGAATTTTGCCCGAAGGGCCTGATCTTCTCAGGCTCCTTCGTTATTTTCAAACGCGGGGCTTGGCCCGGCGGCGATCGTTTGACGGCTGATAGGCGATCCGCGCATGGAAACTGCAATAGGGCTCGCCAACCGGTGAATTGCCGCCGCAGAAGCGGAAATCAGCCGAGGTTGGATCGCCAAACGGCCAACGGCAGGTTGTTTCACGCAGTTCCATGATCGAGATGCGTTCCGACATCGGAACAACAACGTCTTCAAAAGGCTGAACGTCAAAATCGATAACCGGCGAGAGCATCGTCGCCGCCTGTGCCGACAGCGCGAGATTACCCCGAACCGCGCCGCCACCACCTCCACCAGAGGAAAATGCCGCTGCAGAAGTTCGACTTCCCGAATGCGTTAAAGGATGGCTCGGTGCACGCGTGATTTTGCGCGGCCGCAAAGAAGGCGTCGTAGGCGTCTTGGCGCGGCCAGAAAGACCCAGCCGATGCACTTTTCCGATCACCGCATTGCGCGTTATGCCGTGGCTCAGTTCCGCGGCGATCTGGCTTGCGCTTAATCCCTGGCTCCAGAGCTTGCGAAGCAATTCAACCCGTTCATCGGTCCAAGACATTCTTTACCTCATTAACCCCACGCGCCGCCGAAAGGATCCGGACGACTTGCATCTTTCACGTCCCTAAACCGGGTTTCCGATCAGGCCCATCTGGCGTAAACGTCACCAGATGTCGTGTTTGACGTGAGGACAACCTACAATATACCGTGACTCTGCCGCAAGCATCGCAGACTCGATCAGCCGGTTTTCCCCAGCGATGAGCAGTGGATATCTCATCCGTCACGTCTAAATGGGGGCGATAGGGGGCACGATCAATGCGTCACACTGTGACGATTGACAGCGCGCCCATGCCTTCTATGATGGTGGGGTTGAAATGTGCCGTCCCCGAAGGGCGGCCATTTTTGTTTTTGAACCGCTCTTTCACGCTGAACGTTCACAAGGAGACCGCCATGGCCGACCCAATATCCGCCGCGCATTCCCCATCGGCTTTAATGCCGGTTTTCGCGCGTATGGATCTTGCGTTCGAGCGAGGCGAGGGCGCTTGGCTGATCTCCACCAAGGGCGAACGCTATCTCGATTTCGGTTCCGGCATCGCCGTGAACGCCGTTGGTCATGCCCATCCGCATCTCGTTGAAGCGTTAAAGTCGCAGGCCGAGAAGCTTTGGCACACGTCGAATTTGTACCAAATGCCCGAGGGCGAGCGGCTGGCCAAACGGCTTGTT
This sequence comes from Hyphomicrobiales bacterium, assembly GCA_947374125.1. Classification (GTDB taxonomy): domain Bacteria; phylum Pseudomonadota; class Alphaproteobacteria; order Rhizobiales; family Beijerinckiaceae; genus CAIUPE01. The sequence continues at coordinate 2,873 of CANCAR010000271.1, forward strand.
GATCACTCTTTCGCCGATACCGTGTTCTTCACCAATTCAGGTGCGGAAGCGCTCGAATGCGCGATTAAAATGGCGCGGAAATACCACGCGGCCTCGGGTCATCCAGAGCGCTTCCGCATCATCACCTTTGAAGGCGCATTCCATGGCCGCACCCTGGCGACGCTTGCAGCAGGCGGACAGCAAAAATATCTCGACGGGTTTGGTCCCAAGGTCGAAGGGTTCGATCAAGTCCCCTTCGCCGACCACGACGC
>CANCAR010000272.1 GCA_947374125.1 Hyphomicrobiales bacterium
TTAAAGTCGTCCTCAAATGGTTGAACGTCAAGGTAGAAGCAAACGGGGTGTATGGCGAGTGTTGGCCAAGGGAGCGCCAACCCGTCACCCTTGAACCAGAGATTAAAATGCGATAGGTAGTCATATATGACTACTTTATTGAGGGTTTCAGATGCTTGTTATCAATTTGAAAGATGCCAAGGCTGGCTTTTCCAACCTTGTTGATGGCGTGTTGCGGGGAGAATTTGTAACGGTCACGCGCCACGGTAAGCCCGTTGCTGCTTTGGTTTCAATCGAAGCCGCCGAGATTGCACGCCGATCGACTGAACCAAAACGCATAAGTCTCGCCTCCTATCTTAAAACCTTCCCCGGTGGCGAGCTTGAGCGCGACCAATCGCCCTCGCGGGATGTAGAGCTTTGAAAAATTTTCTACTCGATACTGATGTTCTTTCTCTGCTTGCCCCGTCGCGAGCAGGATTGTCCAAACGATTTACCGATTGGTTAGAACAAACGGATGCGAAGGGACGAATTTATCTCTCGGCTGTTACGGTTTACGAAATTGAGAAGGGCATTGCCCTTTTGGAGCACGCGAAGGCGACGGCCAAAGCCGCGAACTTAAGGCTTTGGCTTGCTGGTCTCGTCGCTACCTATCAGGACAAAATTATTCCGATTGACGCTGAAGTTGCTGCGATTGCAGGTCAGCTTGACGCGCGGGCTATATCGGCAGGTCAACACCCGGGTATGGCAGATGCCATCATCGCTGGAATTGCGAAAGTGCATGACGCGATTGTGGTTACCCGAAACACGAAACATTTTTTGCCGTTTGGGATTGAATTTGTGACTCCGGAAGAGGTCGAATGATAAACCCATCCATGCCCAAACCGTCTGTCCTTTCCCTCGCCGAGATCGACGCCTTCCTGCGCCGCGATTTTCCGCAGCTCTATATCCACGGCGAGATTTTCTCTGTGTTGGAAATCGGCCACGGCACGTGCCGAATGCAGATGGCCTATCACGAAAGCCAGCTCAGGCCGGGCGGAACCATCTCAGGCCCTGCCATGATGTCCTTAGCCGACGTCGCACTCTATGTTGCGCTGTTGGGGGCGATTGGGGAGGTACCCTTGGCGGTCACCACCAATTTCTCGATCAACTTTCTGAAAAAGCCAGCGCCTGCCGCGGTTATCGCCGAATGTCGTTATTTGAAAATCGGCAAAAGTCTGGCGGTGGGCGAATCGACCCTGTTTTCCGAAGGCTCAACCACACCTGTGGCGCACGTAACCGCGACCTATGCAGTGCCGCTGCGTTAGTTGCGGTATTATAATACCGTATATGATAACTCACGGAAAAATAGTCGAATTTTTAGCTTTTTCTCGTTTTAATCCGATTGACGTAGCCCCCTGCATCCTCTAATTGAGCGTCATCGCAAAGGGGCGGGTAACCGTTCTAATGATCCATGCGCGGGGATCGCTTTTTGGTCTTCGCCTCACTTTGGAATTCTTCCCATGAGCACTTTTTCGGCTAAGCCCGCCGAGATCGAGAAGAAATGGGTGCTGATCGACGCCAAGGGTCTGGTTGTAGGCCGTCTTGCCACGATCATCGCCATGCGTTTGCGCGGCAAGCATCTTCCGATCTTCACACCGCATGTTGATTGCGGCGACAATGTTATCGTCATCAACGCCGACAAGGTGGTGCTGACGGGTCGCAAGCGCGACCAGAAGGTTTACTACCACCACACCGGCTATCCAGGTGGCATCAAGGAGCGGACCGCGAAGTTCATTCTCGATGGTCGCTTCCCTGAGCGTATCGTTGAGAAGGCGGTTGAGCGGATGTTGCCGCGTGGCCCATTGGGTCGCCAGCAATTCGGTAATCTCCGCGTTTACGGCGGTACCGAGCATCCGCATGCCGCCCAGACGCCCGCCGTCCTCGACGTCGGCGCGATGAACCGCAAGAATGTGAGGAGCGCCTGATCATGGCTGAAACGCTTCAATCTCTCGCCGATCTTAAGGGATCGCCTTCGGAAGCCCCAGAGGCTCCCCGCCACGTCCAGAAGCTCGACAAGCAAGGTCGCGCCTATGCGACCGGCAAGCGTAAGGACGCGGTCGCCCGCGTCTGGATCAAGCCAGGTTCCGGCAAGATCACGGTCAATGAGCGCGCTCTGGAAGTGTACTTTGCTCGTCCCGTGCTCCGCATGATCCTTCAGCAGCCTTTCGGCATTGCCTCGCGCGTCGCGCAATATGATGTCGTTGTGACGGTTGCCGGTGGCGGTCTTTCGGGTCAAGCTGGTGCTGTGCGCCATGGCCTGTCCAAGGCTCTCACCTATTACGAGCCCGAACTGCGTGGCGTGTTGAAAAAGGCAGGCTTCCTGACCCGCGACAGCCGTACCGTCGAGCGCAAGAAGTATGGCCGCAAGAAGGCGCGCCGGAGCTTCCAGTTCTCGAAGCGTTGATTGTTCAACGGTTTATCGGAATACGAAAATGGCCCGCTTTTGCGGGCCATTTTTTTTGGTCTAAAAATGGCGCTAGCTATTGCTTCAACGCATAATCCAACTCGGATCGATATCGAGATGCTTCGCCAGTAACGCCAATGTCTCGGCGGTGCCGGCTCTCCGGCCCGATTCAAGGTCACTCACATAGCCTTGTGCAAGGCCCGTTTGCGCGGCGAGGTCGGATTGGGACATACCGCGCCATTTCCGTAACGCTTTCAGCAGTCTATCTCCACGCAAAAGCATTGCCGAGACTTCCCTGGGCAGCAGGGCCGCAGGGTCCGCCTCCATCTCTGCTTTGCGGGCATCGTAAAGGGCGATATCGGCCAAATCTTCTTCAGCCTCGGCAGCGAGTGCCGACAATGTGTCAAACTCCACGCGTGTAAGCACGACGAGTTCTAACCCGCCTCCCGCATCGATAAATTTAGGTGATATATCAACCATGGCAAAGCCTTACTGTCGTTTGTAGGTCGTCGTCTCGCGGCGGCCGATATAAATGGCGAGAATGGTCACTCGATCTTCATCAAACAAGACGCGGTAGGAACCAATCCTCAACCTAAATCCTTGCCTTCCAGAAAGGGATTTTACATCACCCCGTCCGTAAATCGCATATTCCGTCAAACCTAACGTAACGGCGTCCCGGTCTTGTTCTGGCAAGG
>CANCAR010000273.1 GCA_947374125.1 Hyphomicrobiales bacterium
TGCAGCTGCTATCAAAGCGGCACTTGAGCGGGCTGGCGTCGAGGCTGCTGACGTTGACGAAGTGATTCTCGGCCAAATTCTCGCCGCAGGCCAAGGCCAAAACCCGGCCCGGCAGGCTGCGATGCGTGCTGGCATTCCGCAGGAAGCAACGTCTTGGGGCTTGAACCAGTTGTGCGGCTCCGGTCTACGCGCGGTCGCCATCGGCATGCAGCAGATTGCCAATGGCGATGCCAAGGTGATTGTCGCAGGCGGACAGGAATCGATGTCGCAGGCACATCATTCTGCGCATCTGCGCAATGGCACCAAAATGGGTGATCTGAAATTTACCGACACAATGCTTCGCGATGGTCTGCTTGATGCTTTCCAAGGCTATCATATGGGCAATACGGCAGAGAACGTTGCAACCAAATGGCAGATTAGCCGCGAAGAGCAGGATGCCTTTGCCGTTGCCTCGCAAAACAAGGCCGAAGCCGCGCAGAAGGCAGGCCGCTTCAAGGATGAAATCGTCCCGGTAACGATCCCTTCACGGAAGGGCGATACGGTGGTTACAGACGATGAATACATTCGCTTCGGCACCACGATTGAGGGGCTTGCCAAACTTATTCCAGCGTTCTCGAAGGATGGCACGGTGACGGCGGGTAACGCCTCGGGCATCAATGATGGCGCAGCAGCTTTGGTATTGATGACGGCGGCGGAAGCTAATCGTCGTGGCTTGACGCCTTTGGCTCGCATTGCCTCATGGGCAACAGCGGGTGTTGACCCAGCTATTATGGGCTCTGGCCCTATTCCGGCGACCCGCAAGGCATTGGAAAAGGCCGGATGGCGTGCATCCGATCTCGATCTCGCCGAAGCCAATGAGGCGTTTGCGGCCCAAGCGATTGCCGTTAATCGCGATCTGGGTTGGGACACGACGAAGGTGAACGTGAACGGCGGCGCGATCGCTATCGGACATCCCATCGGCGCTTCAGGCGCACGCGTTCTCGTGACCTTGCTGCATGAAATGCAAAAACGCGATGCAAAGAAGGGTCTCGCGACGCTTTGCATCGGCGGCGGCATGGGTATTGCGCTGGCGGTTGAGCGCTAACGCACGCAATAAACTTGACCGGATTGGCGTTCCAATTCGGTCACTCATAAGCAATTATCCGGAGGACCTCAGTATGACGCGCGTTGCATTGGTTACAGGTGGTACACGTGGAATTGGCGCTTCTGTTGCGTTGGCGCTCAAACAGGCGGGATACACGGTTGCCGTCAATTATGGCGGCAATGACGAGGCCGCCAAAGCCTTTACCGCAGAAACGGGGATCCCGGCCTATAAATGGGATGTTTCCGATTATAATGCGTGTGTCGAAGGTATTGGTAAGGTTGAGGCAGCTCATGGCCCAGTCGATGTTCTCGTCAACAATGCCGGTATAACGCGCGATGGTATGTTCCATAAAATGACAAAAGATCAGTGGGACGCGGTGATTAACACCAATCTTTCCTCGCTGTTCAATATGACCCGCCCGGTTTGGGAAGGCATGCGGAACCGTAAATTTGGTCGAGTGATCTGCATTTCCTCCATCAATGGCCAGAAGGGTCAGATGGGTCAGGTGAATTACTCCGCCGCCAAAGCAGGCGATCTGGGCTTTGTGAAGGCGCTTGCACAAGAAGGCGCTCGTGCTGGAATCACGGTGAATTCAATCTGCCCCGGCTATATTGCAACCGATATGGTGAAGGCGATTGATCCGGCCATTATTGAAAAGAATATCCTACCGCTGATTCCCGTTGGGCGCCTTGGTGAGCCGGATGATATCGCGCGGGCTGTGGTCTTCCTTGCCGCAGACTCGGCAGGCTTCATTACGGGTTCGACGCTTTCCGCCAATGGCGGCCAGTACATGAGCTAACGGGGTTGTCCGTCAAATGGGCCACCGCCACGGGCTTCGGGGCGATTTTGCTTTGGTCATCCCTTGCCATGATGACGGCGGCGTCCGGAACGATTCCGCCTTTTGAATTATCCGCGATTACCTTTCTGATCGGCGGATTGCTGGGAACGCCAACGCTTTTGAGAAACCCGAAAGGGTTAGGTCTCTTGCGACAACCTTTGGCCGTTTGGGTTTTAGGCATTGGCGGATTGTTTCTCTACCATGCTGTCTATTTTGCTGCCCTGCGGCTTGCGCCGCCAGCAGAAGCCGGTCTGATCGCCTATCTCTGGCCGCTCTTGATTGTTCTGATGGCAGCCTTCTTACCCGGCGAGCGGTTAAGAATCGGTCATGTTATCGGTGCTCTGGCGGGCTTTGGCGGCGTGGCGCTGTTGCTGAGTAGTCGAGAGGGCGGGCTCGGTTTTGATCCGCGATACTTACCCGGCTACATCCTAGCGTTTTGCTGTGCCTTTATTTGGTCGGGCTATTCGATTTTGTCACGCCGAAACCGTGATGTGCCGACGGAGTTGGTGGCCGCGTTCTGTCTTGCGACTTCGGCGCTGTCGCTTATTGGCCATCTTTTTTTTGAGGCAACGGTATGGCCAACAGCTGTAAGCCAATGGCTGGCCATAGGCGGGCTGGGTCTTGGACCTGTCGGCGCTGCTTTTTATCTTTGGGATCGAGGGGTAAAACACGGCGATATCAAACTGTTGGGCGTAACCTCTTATGCTGCGCCTGTACTATCAACCTTGCTGTTGACAGTCGCAGGCTATGCCGAGGCTAGTCTGTCGCTTGGGCTCGCAGCACTTCTCATTGTTGGAGGTGCCCTTTTGGCGACAAGGGCTGGCGCTTAAAGCCGCAACGCATTGCCTTGAACCTGTTTGACAGGGCGCAGGAGGGATTCGAGAATTGTCCTACGACCGGTCAGAATGTCGACCTCCGCCAACATGCCGGGCGTGATCGGTTTACCTGGACCAAAGTCTTTGCCTGCAGCTTCGAGCCGGACGCGGAAATAGGGTTGTCCCTTTTCATCTTGCAGAGCATCTGCAGAAATATCGACGACTTTGCCCGTCAGCCCGCCATAGGTGTAAAAATCATACGCGCTGACTTTGATGACGGCTTTTTGACCTGGCCAGACCTCGGCGCGGTCATTGGGCTGAAGCCGAGCCTCAATGGCTACGGCAACATCG